>DHOX01000089.1 GCA_002409785.1 Prevotella sp. UBA5379
TATTAATCATAAATATCATATTTCAAAGGTTATAAGTCAAAAAACAAAGTCTGTCTTAACTGGTTTTTGAATATCTTTGCTCTTACTAAACTTTGTTGTTAGATCTACACTTAAACAAATTAAAAATTCACGTATGTATAAGATGAATGAAAGGTTTCTAAGCGATCATGTCGCTAGATTATTCTTTCTGCTGTCTTTCCTGCTATGTACATCCTTTGTACATGGACAGAATAAGATTACAGGAACAGTTGTGGATGATACTGGTGAGCCAGTTATTGGAGCCAGTGTCGTCATTTCGGGTACATCTTCAGGGTCTGTGACAGATCTGAACGGTAATTTTACCTTGAATAATGTACCGGATAAAAGCCAATTAACCGTTTCTTATGTTGGCTTTCTGACGCAGAAAGTCCCCGTTGATGGCAGGACGCAGTTGAAAATCACTTTAAAAGAGGATAATCTGAAACTGAATGAAGTGGTAGTCATCGGCTATGGTGTCCAGCGTAAGAGTGATGTTACGGGCTCCCTGGTACATCTCGACAGCAAAGACCTGAATACTATGCCAGTCAGCAATGCTTTTGAAGGTATGCAAGGTAAGACCGCCGGCGTAGATATTACTAATTCTCAAAGACCGGGTACAGTGGGAAGCATCAGCATTCGCGGGCAACGTTCCATCAGTGCCGTTTCATCCCCTCTCTATGTCGTTGACGGGATGGTCATCCAGAATAACGGGATCTCAAATATCAACCCGCAGGATATTGAATCCATCGAAGTGTTGAAAGATGCTTCTGCCACAGCTGTTTATGGTGCCCGTGGGGCTAATGGCGTGGTTATCGTTACTACTAAAAAGGGCAAGGCCGGAAAAGTTTCTGTGAATTATGCGGGAACGGTTACTTTCTCCACGCTTCATGATGTGGCTAAGTGGATGAATGCCAGTGAGTGGATTGACTATGCCCGGCAGGCATATTATAATGCCGGGAGCTATGGCCAGTCTGGTGCCGCTTTCACACCGGACTATGATAGCGACTATAAATTCTTTGGCAGTTCAGCCGGATGGTCGAACATCAGCCGGGCATGGGTCAACGGGGTCTGGCATCCTGAACTTGTAGGCTCCTATGACTGGATTTCTCACGCCAAGCAGACTGGTGTAACCTCGGAACATACACTGGATGTCTCTGGAGGTACGGACAAGTTGAAGGCTTATGCTTCTTTTGGCTATTTAAATCAGAAGGGTGTAGAGGTAGGGCAATCCTATTCTCGTTTTACCTTTAATACCTCTGTGGAGGTAACTCCGATCAAGTACTTCACTATGGGGATGACGATGAACGCTTCTTACGGTGACCAGAATTATGGTTATAGCTTTACAAAGAGTGTAACGGGTGCAGGAAGCTATTACAGTGCGTTGCGTACGATGATTCCCTGGACAGTGCCTTATGACTTGAACGGCAATTATGTATATACGCCATTCGCTTATAATGCCACCCTGGAGAATCCTCTTAATGAATTGCAGTATACAACCAATAAGCGCAGGGATTTCCGTATTAACGGAAGCGCATACGCTCAAATTGATTTCGGCAAGATATGGGATCCTCTGGACGGGTTGTCCTATCGCATTCAGTTTGGACCGGAACTTCAATATTTCCGATTGGGTGTTGCCTATGCTGCAGACGGCATCAACGGATCAGGCAACAATGTTGCCCAGTATAATCCTTATCAGCATGTCGCCTGGACACTGGATAATTTGATTTATTATAATAAGACGATCGCTAAAGACCACCATCTCGGTTTTACTTTATTGCAGAGTGCTTCTAAGTCTCACTATGAGATGGCTAATCTGAAAGCTAATGTGGCTTCTTCTGAGGAACTCTGGTATAATATGCATTCTCTTGCAGATCCACTGGATTATAGTACGGGACTGGTTGAAGACCAACTCGCTTCTTATATGATTCGTGGTAATTATAGCTATCAGGATAAATATCTGGCTACAGCCAGTGTTCGCTGGGATGGCAGCTCCCGCCTTTCTAAGGGACATAAATGGTCCAGTTTCCCCTCTTTCTCTTTAGGCTGGCGTATCAATCAGGAAGATTTCATGCAGAAATTAAAATGGATCAGTAATTTGAAACTCCGTGTCGGCTGGGGAGTGTCCGGCAATTACGCCATTCCTGAATATGGAACAAAAGGAGCACTTCAAACCCTTTATTATAACTGGGGGACTACAGATTCTTCCATGGGCTCTGTCCCTTCTGATCCTTCTTCCGGTAGTCCGAACAAAATGGCTAATCCTGATCTGGGATGGGAACGTACCTACGAGTGGAACTTCGGTTTGGACTATGGCTTCCTCAATGGCCGCTTGAATGGGAGCATTGATGTTTATACGAATAGTACGAAAGATCTGCTACTGGGAATGTCTATTCCTTCTCTGACCGGTTATACTTCAACTTATGCGAATGTGGGCAGGACTTCAGGATGGGGGATTGACTTACAGTTGAATGCTGTCCCGGTAAAGATACGTGATTTCTCGTGGAATACTACTCTTACATGGGCCCTTGACCGTAACAAGATCGAGGCATTGTCTAATGGGATGAAAGAGGACATCAATGACCGTTGGTTCGTGGGTAAGGAAATAGGAGTATACTATGATTATGTATATGATGGCATCTGGAAAACTTCTGAAGCTGCTGAGGCAGCTAAATATGGTCGTAAGCCGGGACAGATCCACGTGAAGGACTTGAATGATGATGGTAAGATAGATGGCAACGACCGTACGATCGTCGGAAAGATTCGCCCACGGTGGAATGCTGGCTGGAGCAACACTTTCGATTATAAGAACCTGGAGTTGTCATTCTTTATTTACAGTCGTTGGAAATTTACTGTTCCTCAAGGTGCGGAGACTTTGGGGGGGATGTATATGATGCGTAAAGTGGACTATTTTATTGCTGGAAAGAATGAAAATGCAAGATATTATGCTCCGGGATCCAATGGCATTGGAGCTGCAGATGCCTTTTCTTCCTCTATGAACTATCAGGATGGCTCTTACATCAAAATGCGTAATATTTCATTGGGATATAATTTCTCTCCGAGTCAGTTGAAACCTTTAGGTATCGGTTCTCTTAAGATTTACGTCCAGGCTCAGAATCCTTTCATGATTTACAGAAAGTGCAAATGGCTGGATACGGATATGCTGAACTATGACAATAATACTACTTCGTATGGTTCTACTACTACCATCAGAGGGTGGGTCGTAGGTCTTAATATCGGAATCTAAATTGTTAAAAACAGAATGATTATGAAATCAAATAAGATAGTAACAATGGCTTTGCTTTTTGGAACGATGTTCGGGGCAATGACATCCTGCAGCGATAGTTTCCTGGATGAGAAAATGATCACCAATCAGACCACAGACCATTATAAGACTCAGGCAGGACTCGATGAACTGGTAACTGGTGCTTATACAAAACTGAAGTTCAAGTTTAACTATATCTGGGGTATTGAATGCTATAATATGGGTACTGATGAATTTACCAGTGGTGCTAACAATATTACGGGCTGGAATGCCTATAGTACGAGTTTGAATTCTACTGAGACTGGTGCTAATCAACCCATGTGGGATAATATGTATGGGCTGATAGAACCTTGCAACATCCTGATTCAGAACATACCACAATACTATAGTAAGGCCAGTGACACTTATAATACCCGTTTGGGCGAGGCTTATTTCTTACGCGCTTACGGTTATTTTGAACTGGTGAAACAGTTTGGCGGGGTACCTTTGAAACTGACACCGTCCACTAGTGTAGAGACTACTTTTACCCGTAACAGTGAAGAGGAATGCTATAATCAGATTATCAAGGATTTTGAAACTGCATATAGTCTGTTGCCTGAAACGGCTTCTCAGACCGGACGCATCACGAAGAGTGCTGCGGCACACTTCCTGGCGAAGGCTCATCTGTTCCGCGCCAGTGAGCTCTACGATTCCTGGAACAGCAAATACAAGGATGCTGATCTGGATGCAGTGATCCAGTATGGGAAAGAAGTGATAGCTGCTCACCCTCTATGTAAAGATTTTGCGGATCTTTGGGACTATCAGAAAGCAAACGGGGACAATGAAAAGGTCAGCGAAGTGGTCCTGGCAGCGCAGTTCTCGGATGATGCTTCTACGTGGGGACGTTATGGTAATCAGATGCACTTGTATTATCCTTCTGTCTATCAGAATCTTTCCGGTTGTATTCGGGATATTTCCGGTGACCGTGAATTTTCCTATGTCAGTGCTACCGAATATGCCATGCAGGTTTTTGATCGTGTGGATGATTCCCGCTTCTGGAAGAGCTTTGTCACTACTTACAATTGTAACCTCTCCTCGGGTGCACCTGAGTACAGTGCAGAGGATGTGGCTGACGGAGTAACTCCTGCTGGTGTGAAAGCCGGTGACAAGCGTTTCGCAGCGGGTGATATTGGTATCAAGTATATTGTCAACAACCCAGGAGATTCTCGTTTTACGGATGAGAATGGAAAGAAGTCTGACTTGGGGGTTCTGGAGGATGGAAAATTACTCCCTCAGCATACTTTCATCCGCTATTATAAGGGGGAGAAGTTTAGTTGGAATATTGATAAAAGTCAGACTACGGGTAATTACTATGATCTGATGCCGGCCATTAACCGTTCTGTTGCTTTGAGTAAGTTTCGTGATGGGTATCGCAATTCCTATAATTCTCAATTCGGTACTCGTGATGCAATCATAGCCCGTTCTGCTGATGACGTCTTGATGGTTGCTGAGGCTTATGCCCGTAAAGGAGATTATAGCGATGCCATCACTTACTTGAATATGGTCAGAGACCGTGCCGGCTATGCGGCTGGAGAGAACAGGGAAAAGCATGTCGACGGTGGACAGGCTTACAGGAACAATCCGTATTGTTCTGGAGGAACTGCCGGCAGGCCGGGTACGGAAAGTGCTATTTATTGTGATTCAAGTACCTATTATGAGTCTAATGATATTCCTCGTACGGTCGCTTCTACGAAAAGTGCAATGCACTTGAACTCTGTGGATGACATCCTCAACAGTGCTCCGGATATGCCGGTATACCAGGCTCTAGACTGTACGACTACTGCTCAGAAGGTAATGTGCTTTATCCTTGATGAGCGTACGCGTGAGTTGATTGGAGAAAGTCAGCGATGGGAAGATCTGGCTCGCACAAAGACCCTTGGCGCTCGCTGGGAAGCCTTCAACTGTGCCTCTACATTAGGACAGGGTACTTTTGATCCGGCTAAGAACTATTATCGCCCTATACCTCAGTCTTTCCTTGATGGAATTACGAATTCAGATGGGTCTACCTTGACGGCTAAACAAAAGGAGGCGTTACAGAATCCTGGGTACTAAGGCTGAAGATATGATATGTTGATAATCAGGAGAGAATCAGAATGGATGTTCTGGTTCTCTTTTCATTTTCAGGAGTTTCCTGTTTCAGGGAGCCTTGAGGCGAATGATGATCTGATGGTCTGATTTGATATTCTGAATTCCATCTCTTCGAAATCAAGCATCGAGTTGATCGTACATAGCTTTTGAAAGTGAAATAATTCCTGTGGGGTAATATCCTTTTCCTTTAATATCCCCTGGCGGAGAAGCAAGGCTCGCTGGGTGCCTTTTAAGAGGGGATGCGCGGGCGTGTACCACTGGAAACCATCATAGACAGCAATATTGGCAATGCTGGTGTCGGTAACGAATCCGTTCTTTACGATCAGAATATCATCGCAGTGACAACGTTGATCGTAAAGTAATTGAAGGAGGTTGCGGTTCTTGTATTTATAAGAATAATTGATCGTATTACATTCTGTCAGCCATAAACTGTGGACCTGACGGGGGCGGTAGGGATGATAGCTGACAGAGAGGAGGGCATTATTGTATTCAATATGACATTTCGTCCGTGTTGTATGTTCCTGGAGCATAATATGTTTCCTCAGGTCAACTCTTGATGCTTGCGGAAAGAAATCCTTTATGGTATCATTCATCCTTTTCTCGTGAGCTTCAAGATTCATGATCCTTTCTTCTTCTATTCTCAATGTTTCAATAAATTGGCACATAAACTTTCTCTTTTAGTTCCTGGTACTCTTTTTTACAATTGCTCTTGGCGGTAATGCCTCCTCCGCTTTTAAAGATGAGGCTGCCGTCCGGTTCTTCTTCTATGAATCGGATTAGAACACCGCTATCAAGGTTGTCTCCGTCAAAATAACCAGCTACACCGGTATAGAATTTCCGGTTATAGTGTTCAGCTTCATTTATAATGCTGATGGTCTTGTCCTTTGGCGCTCCTGTTATTGAGCCTGCCGGAAGAAGAGAAAAAAACAGATCACCAAGCCGTGGATAGAAATGGTCAGGCAGGATACCTGAAATCCGGGAGCTTGTTTCTAGAAGTGTCTTCCCGTTAGTCTGTATCTCTTCTACATAACGGTATCTCTCTACCATCACATGGCTGGCTATTCTGCTCAGATCATTCCGGATCAGGTCTGTGATCGTCGCATGCTCTGCTTTTTCTTTCGGGTCGTTCAGGAGGTTCTGTGCAGCATTCTCTAAAGTGGCATCAATGGTGCCTTTCATCGGAAAAGAGTAGATCTTGTGTCCTTTGATCTGGATAAAGGTTTCTGGAGAGAAGACGGTAAACTGATTCCTTATCCAAAGTTTGTATCTGGCTTTGGCCATTGTATAGATGTTCTGAAGGGTCATATTGGTCTTCAGCCGGGTACAACTGGTTAGGTTGGTCAGATAAGAATTGCCCTTCATTTCATTTTGCGTGACAAACTGAAAGGTTTTCTGGTATTGTTCAAAAGCCGGTGGATCTATTGACCAACTTATTTGTTTGGGGGGCAGAGCTGGCGCTCGTAGAGATTCGTTGGTGAATCGGTTGAAATGAAAAAGAAGCCTTTGCGGATCAATATCTTCCGGTTTAAGGACAATACATTCACTCTGGTCATAGCTGATGATAAATATAAAGGGCTGATGAGATTGCCCCCATTTGTTCATTTGCCGGAGAGCAGTAATTTTATCAAGCATGTTTACGCTTTCTGTACTTCGCGCGATCTTGTTGTTTTCCTGCTTTCCTCAGCGCTGTTTGCGGATAGTGGGGTTCTGAATCTTTTTCGGATAGGCAAAGGTGGTTATTTTTTCTGGACTATGCAAGATAATCATGAATTATATGAAGTAGAAATGTTCCTTTTTCAGTGATCGAAGTTTATGCCTATCTATCTCAGGCATTATTGGAATGTAGTGAAAATGATATAACTGTTAGCTGGGATCATGATCTTTGTCTTTTCACCGGAGATGCTATAGGTCGTGCCTTTCATGTAATCGTACCAGGTTCCGTCAGCGGGGAAGGAAATGGTGTATGTAGCGTCAGAATTAGTGAAGTTTCCTGCAACTACCGCTTTTTTAGTTGGAGAGGAAAGGGTGAGGAAACGACCGTCATTCCAGTTGGATGCCGTAGTATTTGAGCTGAAGGAGTTAGGGGTCTGGAATAAATCCGGATTATTGTGTCTTAGCGCAATCAGTTTGGCATAGGTGTCATGTAATTCTTTTCGCTGGGTAACATTCAAATCATCCCATCCTGCTGGCTTTCGACCTGTTCTTCCATTGTCATTGATGGAAATATCGTATCCAAGTTCCTCAAATTGCCAGATCATTTTCGGCCCGGGAACGGTGAAGAAGAATGCGGCGTTGGTCTCTAACTGTTTCATGCGAGCAGTGAGGTCAGTTTTAAGTATTCCATTGCCCCATTGGGTTTGTTTGTAAGCGCAGCGCTCTTCATCATGGCTTTCCATGTATCCGTCAAAACAGTTGCTCTTGTCATAAAGTGAGGTAAAATCACTATTGTCACTCCATCCCATGGCCGATTGTGCAAAAGCATTGTTTAGGTTCCGCCAGAAACAGATGCCATATTTTGAAAGGTCATTCTCCTCTTCACTACAAAAATGTTCCATAACGATGAAGGCATTTGGATCATTGTTTTTTATGGAATCGTAATACTTTTTCAATACGGCCTCACGGTCAGGATCGGTTGCTGCCAGATCATCGTCACCGGTAGTCTGCCTTTGAGTGAATCCTTTAGTGAAATCGAAGCGGAATCCGTCAACATGATAGGTGCTGAGGAGAAATTTGAGATTCCTGATCACAAACTTTTGTGTCTGTGGGGATTGATGGTTGAAGTCATCGGGTGAGAATATATATTTTTGATGAGGGGTTACGGCATTCAGCCACGGATTCTGCGTGGATGGACGATTGAAATACGGATCCCAATACTGACGGGCGAAAGCATTGTCGTCGGTAGTATGATTGTATACGACATCAAAGATTACACCTATACCTTTTT
>DHOX01000038.1:0-12740 GCA_002409785.1 Prevotella sp. UBA5379
ATCTATTTATCAGATTTTTACAAAGATATAAAAATATCTTAATCTGTTGAATACTAAAAATGGTTTTTATATTAGATTAACTTAATAGTTAATTTTTGTTTCATATATTAAAGCCGACATATTTAACTATTGATCTTTTAGATGCCGGTTCATGATAAATTTAGATGAAAGATAATTCTTCACGTGATGCTAGTTGTCACTGAATGTACCTTTTTTATCTGTTGAGGCTCTTGTTATTGTCAGTAATGTCTTTTTTATATTGGACGAACAGGTAGGTAGGCCGAAGCTGAAGTTTCTTGTTTAACTTTAGGATCGTTTCACTTATCGTATAGGGTGAGATGACCAGATGCTTATGATACCTGCCCAGATTCAACTCAGTCAATTTGCCGTATTGATAAAGTTTTATTTCTTGAGGATTCTGGTGAAGTAGTGGATCAATCTTTTCTTCTTTAAGTTGATGATCAAAAGATTCCGAAAGATAGATATGCATGGACTGTACCAGAGGCAGGATGTTCTGGATGTACGGTAATAGCAGGAGATCTTCATCCTGATCAATAATAATGGATACGTTTAAAATAGAGTCTATCCTGTGCGTGCCGATGAGGACAAAAACCATGCAATTAACTCTATTTAAAATCTCCAGTGTTTTGTCAGTGATTGAAATGCCGGACAGAGACAATGATTTTTCCTTTATGTTCTGAAGGAATGCATACAGAAAATCAGGCTTTTTGTTAGAAAGTGTTTTCTGATTTTTCATCTGTTTGGATGCTGATCCAATAAATAGATAATCAATGTTTTCCCGCTGGGTTGTCTCAATAATTTCACTGGTAATATCTTCTGTCAGTTTATAGTATTTGGTGATCGGAATCTGTTTCCTTTTCGATTCTGAGATAATGGGGGCAAAATCTTCTTGGAAGTAATGTTCATCAGTCATTGCATTCAGTTCTGCACTTTGGGTGAAATGAGAAGCGATAATTTTCTTCTTGATCAAATCTTTGCCGAAGACCAGTTGTATGATTGACAGGATATTAAGGCTGTTTTGTGAGTCTCCAAAGCACAACATGATCTTTTCTGATTTATGAGAACTGATTCGTTTGTCCTGAGGAAAGAGTCGGGTAATCCAGTGCAAGGCCGGAGTTGTCATGAACGTGGTAGCGAGGGCCATGACCACTAAGATTGCAAAAATAGACTGTGAAAGGATACCCATTTCGTATCCGATATTCAAGGCGACGAGTTCCATCAGTCCTCTCGTATTCATGAGAGTTCCTATGATCAGGCTATCATGCCAGGATTCTCCAACGATCTTTGCAGAAATAGCACATCCCCCGAATTTTCCGGTTATGGCGAGGACGATGAATAGAATACAGGTGAGTACCATGGACCAGTTGTTGATGAGCAATATGTTGGTGTTCAATCCTGTGTAGGCAAAAAACAATGGTAAGAAAAAGACTAAAGTTACATCTTCTATCTTATCCGTCATGATATGCCTGAAATGAGGATCTGCAGGCATGATCACTCCTGCAATAAAAGCTCCGAACAGAGCATGGATACCAATTAACTGGGTGAATGACGCAGATAGAATGAGCGTTAAAAAAGTCAGACTGATAAAGTTCTTGTTGATATTTTCTTTCTTGATAGAGTAGGTCCCTATTTTTTTAAGGAAAGGACGAACGGCAAAGAACATGAAAAGGATGTATAGGATGGTGCAGGCTACGGCGAATAAAGAACTGATGAAAGTTCCTGATTCAGCAATGGCAATCACGATGGCCAGAAGGCACCATGCCGTTACGTCATCATTGGCTGCTGAAGCGATTGTCAATACGCCCAGTGGAGTGTAGGCTAGTCCTTTTTCCTGTACAATCCGGGCCAGGACAGGAAATGCGGTAATGCTCATGGAGATGCCTATAAAAAGTGCAAAAGGTACAAATTTGGTGTTCGCATAGGCATATTCCTTATAAACGAGCAGCGCACCGATGATGCCTAGAAGAAAAGGTGCCAATATTCCAGCATGACTGATGACCAGGGTCTCGTTGATCTTGTTTTTCAGTACCTTGAAATCGACCTCCAGACCAATGATAAACATAAACAGGATAAGTCCTATCTGGCTGAGCAGTTGAATATTAACAAGGGATCCCCTTGAGAAGATCAGTTGGAATGCGTTTGGGAAAAAATGACCTAAAAATGACGGACCAAGAACAATGCCGGCGACAATCTCTCCGATAACGCTCGGTTGTCCTATTTTGTTGAAAAGAAAAGCAAAGATGCGGCATACAAAAAGGATGATGATAATCTGAATAAGCAATACCATCACGGATGTACCCAAATGTTCCTTTACGGTATAAACAAATGTGGTAAATGGAGAAACATGGGGTTGCAGGCTTTCACTTGAAGGATGCAAATAAGTACCGCTTTTTAATCCAATTAATATTAGAAGTCCAAAGACAACTAGCATAATGAAATAGATTAAAAAATCTTTTTTGTTTTTCGTCATATCGTTCGTGTGAAGGGTAAAACAGGATACATTCGCAAAGTTACGATATTCTAGTGTCTTTTTTTATAGTTTCAGACTTTTTTTGATTTTGAAGTGCAATTTTATTGGTCATTACGACAGGTTATGTCTCTTTTCTGACGGATGAAGAGGGGGAAGATTATTGGGAAGAGTCATTCGTTTATGGCCACTGGCACCTGATTTGTCCTTTGTCTTTAAGTGACAAATCAGGTGCTGTAACTCCATAAATGAAGGGGGAGTAAATTTCATGAGATTTCTCTTTGAAATGATCCGTTTATCCATTTACTTTATGCAGAGATAACTTGAATAGGGTTAGATGGCATAAACAGTAAGGTGTCTTATTTTGTTTAATCTTCGGGACTCCATATAGAACTCATGGAGAAAACTTTCTGAGGAGTGATCTGTGCAGCTTCTTTGGAAGTAAGTTGATGGCTCCAGGAGACACGGTCTCTGGTACTTGCACCTGCACCATGATTATGATATTCAAAATAACGGGCAGTTTTTTCATTAGCTGGATTCCCCCAGTTCCACCATCCTTCAGGTCGTATTTGAGGACCAAGATCACAGTTCATGAATAAGGTATAAGCATAAGGACGCCACGGACGACCGAGGTAGACCTTTGTCGCTTCAGGAGCAGCAATGAGTTTACAATGATTGAAGATGTAACCGTATTTCTGGTTTTGTGGTGTTGATGCAGCTGTGATATAACTGTTGATCTTACTGTAAATCGTGCAATCTTCAAACCATGCTGTGCTGGGGCCGAAAATGAAGTCTGTAGTTCCTTCGATATAACAGTCTTTGAAGTAAAGACGTGTTCCGGCAATCCCTGTGTAGATGGTATCCTGGTTGCCCAAGAAGCGGCAATGGATAAACTTCAGGCAGTCTCCTTCTGTATGCAGGCTGACCGCCTGGCCTAACCGGGCGGCATTGTTCTCTACAGTAATGTTTTTAAGTGTGATATGGCTGCCTTGTATTTTCAGGGTATAGGTGCGAAAGGTTCCCATAGGTTTCTCTGTGCCCGGCAACCTGATATTGGCATGATCATCCCACGTAATGATAGTCTGGTCACGGTCTTCTCCGCATATTTCAATGTTGTTCAACCAGGATGGTATGACCAGTTTTTCTTTATAAATGCCTTTTTTGACATAGATGACTTTATGATATTGCATAAAGGCACGACAGACTTCTATTGCATCATCAATGTTTCGGAACTCACCTGTGCCATCACGGGCTACGACTAACGTATCTGGATTGTCATATTTATTTACGGCATGGAGTGAAAGGGCCATTAAAATAAAAAACAGGAAAAGAATTGTTTTTTTCATGATGATAGTTTGTTTTAATATTTAGTAGGTAAGAATATTCACACTGACTTCCGAGTTGGTCTTGAGACAAATTCCGTTTCGGTTAATGCTCCCTGGAATATTTTATGGTATCTCATGAAGAAGGTTGGGTGAAATGTCTTTTAACATATAATTGAGCAGATCTCATTCCAATCTGATAACAGATCAGAAATTTGTCATGTCCTTCGGGATAAGATTCTTCTAGAGGAGTTTGTCGAGAGGCTCCGAGATTACTATGGTGTCTTGGAATCCGGTTGATCACAGGGATTTCAGGTACAGGCAGATTACATGATCTGCTGGATCTCCTGAAGATCAGGTACATCCTTCAGCCGGTTCATAATGACTTTGACGTCATCCCGGTCATGAATCCTGATCTCTATTCTTCCATCAAAAATGCCCTGGTCACTGTTTATGGTAATCCGGTGAATATTTACATTCAGTTGGTCAGAGATAATTTTTGATACATCCAGAAGCATTCCCTTACGATCGATACCTTGAATTTCTATAGTGGCATCAAAATAGAGCTTTTTGTGCATGTCCCATTTCGCATCCACGATTCGGTTTCCGAAACTCGATTTGAGTTTATTGGCTACCGGACAAGTACGTTTGTGTATCTCGATGTGGTTCATGTTATCAATATAACCAAGAATATCGTCTCCCGGAATAGGGTGGCAACAAGCTTTGAACAGGAACTGGTTAATGTTGTTTTCATCAATAATAACAGGTTTCTTCTTGTCAAAGTTACTGTCCACAACGAGATGATCAGTATCTGTTGTTCCTCCTTTTCCATCCTTTCCTTCTTTCTTGTTCAGGAATGGGACCAGCCTGCGCCAACTCCTGCTCTTGTTTTCTTTTGAATTTTTGCCATGCAGTTCATCAGAGTCCTTATCTCCTAAGATAATTGTATGATCACCCAGTGCCTGGAAGAAATCTTCAGGCTTTTGAATATCATGAAAGGTCCGAAGCCTGTCAATAATTGAAGTGGTTAACTCAAAGCTGTTTTTGGCCAACCAATCCTGCATGATTTTCTTGCCTTTGTATTGTATTTCTCGATTATCATGCCGCAGGATCGCCATTATTTTACTTTTGGCTTTGGCGGTACTTGCGAAATTCATCCATGAGGGTTGTACATGTTGTGCTTTGGATGTGAGGATCTCTACCTGATCTCCACTTTGTAATTTCTGACTGAGTGGTACCAGTTTGTGATTTACCTTTGCACCGATGCAGTGACTTCCAAGGAACGTGTGTATCTCAAATGCAAAATCAAGTGCAGTGCTCCCTGTCGGCATCGTCTTGATTTCTCCTTTGGGCGTGAAGACGAAAATTTCAGAAGCAAAGAGATTGAGTTTGATGGAGTCCAGAAAATCCATTGCATCAGGCTGTGGATCATCAAGGATTTCCTTAATTGTACGCAGCCAGTCATTCAGTTCTCCTTCATCCTCAGAATATTCTCCACCTTCCTTATACTTCCAGTGAGCTGCAAATCCTTGTTCGGCGATCTCATCCATCCGGTCACTGCGTATCTGGACTTCAATCCATCGGCCTTGCTTACTCATCAGAGTGACATGCAAGGCTTGGTAGCCGTTCGCCTTAGGATGGTTGACCCAGTCACGTAGGCGATCCGGGTGACTCTTGTAGATCTTACAGATAGCAACATAGATCTGGAAACATTCATTGATTTCTTCTGCGCGGACCTTTGGTGTGTAGATAATCCGGGCAGCAAGAATATCGTAGATCTCATCAAAAGTAACATGCTTGTTCTGCATTTTACACCAGATAGAGTATGGACTTTTGACCCGTGCTTTGATGATGTAGTTGATGCCCATCTTGTCAAGGGATTCCTTGATAGGCTCTGTAAATTTACTGAACAGGATTTCTCGTTTTTCTTGTGTAGAAGTAAGTTTGGTCTCGATATATTCGTATTCCTCCGGGTGTTCGAAGCGGAAACTCAGATCTTCCAGTTCGGTTTTGATCTTATTCAGTCCTAGTCGGTTGGCTAATGGCGCATAGATATAGAGTGTCTCTCCCGCAATCTTATAACGCCTGTTAGCAGACTGCGATGCCAGGGTACGCATGTTATGCAGCCGGTCACAGATCTTGATGAGGATGACCCGGATGTCATCACTCATGGTCAGCAACAGTTTCTTGAAATTCTCTGCTTGAGCGGAGGCATTGTCTCCAAAGATGCCACCACTGATTTTGGTCAGTCCTTCTACGATCTGGGCAATTTTATCACCAAAAATATTCTGAATATCTTCAATGGTATAATCCGTATCTTCAACGACGTCATGAAGTAATGCAGAGCAGATACTCGTGGATCCCAGGCCCATATCCTCACAGGCGATCTGTGCGACGGCGATGGGGTGCATGATATAAGGTTCCCCAGAGAGACGCCTTACCCCTTTATGAGCCTGGCGGGAGAAATTGAAGGCCTTGATGATGATGTCGACTTTCTTTCTGTGGCGCGAGGCTAGGTATGTGTTCAGCAGATGCTGGAAAGCATCTGTAATCATTTTGTTGTCGGCCTGCTCTCTTTCGAGGTCCTTTACATTCTGGTCGTCCATAGAATCCTCCTGTTACTGGTTATTTAATTTTGAGTTTTTTCCCTGAATGGATGGTACTGCCTTTAATGCCATTCAATTGCCTGAGTTTTTTGATGGTGGTATGGTTGCGCTTGGCAATTTCAGAAAGTGTGTCTCCATTTTTGACTTCCACCTTCTGACTCTTGGTATTGCTGCTGTCTGTGTGTCTGTTCCTCGTCTTTCTGGAGGCCTTTTTCCGGTTAATGCTGCTTCTTTTCCTGGAAGTACTGGAATTATTAGTCCCTTCCGAATTCCGGTCTTCTTCGGTTGTTTCTTCATTGCCGTTTAACGAATTGGAAGAAGTTGAAAGTTTCCTCCTGCTATGGCTGTGCCGACGGGAATGATGTTCTGATATGTATCCGCTTACTTCAGTTTCATCGCGCTTGAGCAGGAGCTCATTGGCTTTATACTTTAAAATGGAATCTTCATGGTCAATAAAATTTCCGATCAGGGAAGCGGGTAGCCGTAAAGGCATAGGAGCATTGTTCCCGTTAATGATATCTTGACGGTATTGCGGGTTCAACTCCCGTAGTTCATCAATATTTATATTAAGGACATCAGCAACCTGTCGTAAATGCATATCTTGTGAAACGGAAACGGTATCCGTTTTAGCGGGTAAGTCTGTATTCATAGGGCAGATACCGTGATCACAATAGTTGTTCATAATATAATTCATTGCAATGAAAGCGGGTACACAACTACGTGCGTATGAGGTCAGGTGAGGATAGATGCTCCAGAAATCTATTGATCCTTTTGTACGATGAATGGCTTTGTCAACAGTGAACGGACTGCTATGGAATGCGGTGATAGCAAAATCCCAGTCGTCAAAGATATTGAACAGATCTTTTAAATATTGGGCTGCAGCATACGAAGACTTGACCGGATCACGCCGCTCATCCACAAGGGTAGTAACTTTTAGGCCATAATGCCTTGCCGTACTCACACTCAGTTGCCATAACCCGGCATTGCCATTCTTGGAAGCAAAAGGATCCAGAGCCGATTCTATGAAAGGCAGGTACTTCAATTCCAGGGGGAGTCCATACGTTTCCAAAGCCTTTTCAAATATAGGGATATAGAAATTGGATGCACCGAGCATATAACTTATCCGGTCACGTTCCGATCCTGAGTATTGATCGATGAAAGTCCTTACCACATCATTATAAGGCATTTCAATCAATGTCGGAAGTTTCTTCAGGCGTTCAATGTAATCTTGCTTTGTGAAGGAAGAGCTGATGTCCTTGCTGTTGCAAGGATTTTTCTTAAGATAATTTTTTGCAAAATAAAGGTGCAGAAGACTATCCGTTTTGATCGTCATTCCAATAGGTAAACTAATCTGTTCTCTTATACCGTGGGGATCATTTACCGTAATAGTCTTTTCATTTGTTGTAATATTCTGGGCCTGTAGGGGACAACTCCCGAAAAGTGCCAGAAAAGTAAGTAATATGTTCGATTTCTTCATTCCCATTTCTTGATTTGTTGAATGAATGCAGTATTCTGAATTCTTGGATAATTTCCTGATTCACTTCCGATGGGTATGTCGTCCATTCAATGTCTGAATTCATTCAAGTTTTTTATATTTGAAAATCTATTTGTCTTTGAATATCTTTAGATGCTCCTCTCTTTTTGAGTTTAAAAAGTCAGATAGCAATTGACTCCAATAGCTTGATTATGTGAAGGGCTATAACCATATATCTGATTTCCATTGATCACGGCAGGCTGGATGTGCAGGCTCAGATCTCTGGAGATGTCAAAATCGGATAACGAAGCATCCACGTAGGCATCAATGACGGATAGCACATAGACTCCTATAAATGAGAATACACTTAGATCCCGCCAGCGGCGGAAACGGTCTTTGCGGCTCTTGAAGAGTTGTTGATAGCGTGTAAGGTTTGAAGCGTCAACTTTGGTCCCTAAGTGCAGAAATTGATTGTAACTTTGCGTTGAAGGGTCATCGTCCATGATGTCTACGTATGCCTGTGCATAATCATGATACATCTGGTTGTTCCAGGACATGGCATAGATGCAACCCAGAAAACCGCCGTAGAAAATAGGCAACTTCCAGTATTTGCGATTATAAATCTGCCCTGCGCCGGGCAAGACAATGGAAAGCCACAGTGCTCTTTTTGTATCAGGCCGCCATGTGGCCCAGTCACGCTTGGCCTTTTTCTTTGTTGGTATAGAATCGGGAGAGACCATACGCGTCCTGTCAGTCTGGGCTTCAGTTTTTGACACAGATGGATGTGACTTCTGCAAGGCTTGAATGGTATCCTGCTTCATTTCTGAAATTGCTGCATGGTCTGGTATGCAGGTCCTTCCAAAAGCAGTAATGGCTGTTATACCTACCAGCAGAACAGTCAGACTATAGCGATGTGAAAATTTAATATTCACTTTTCAGATTGCTCTTTCAGTTTATCAAATACATTCATGATGCGTTCCAGCTCTTCTTCATTAGAGAAGGGGATGCTGATTTTCCCCTTGCCTTTCGGCGTGCAGGTCATCTGGACTTTTGCATCGAGGAATTTTGATAAGCGTTGTTTCAGAATGTTAAATTCTTCAGGCATCTTGGTCTTGGCAGCAATTTTCTTCTTGCCGCTTTCGATGTCTTCACCTTGTTTTAACTGTTGGACGAGGCTTTCGACTTTCCTGACGGAGTATCCGTTTTTTTGAATCTCCTTGAAAAGTTTGATTTGCAATGACGGACTGTCCAAGGCCAGCAAAGCCCTTGCGTGGCCCATATCTATCTCTTTCTTCTGTAGGGCCATCTGCACTTGTGCAGGCAATTTGAGCAACCTCAGGTAGTTGGCAATTGCAGCCCTGCTTTTGCCTACTCTCTCAGATACTTTTTCCTGGGTCATATCAGATTCTTCGAGCAGGTGCTCGTAAGCCAGCGCTATTTCAATAGGGTTCAGATCTTCCCGCTGAATATTCTCTACAAGCGCCATTTCCATGATGTTCTCATCATCAATGGTGCGGATATAGGCAGGAATAGCCTTTAGCCCGGCTATCTGAGAAGCTCTCCAGCGACGCTCGCCTGCGATGATCTGAAATTTGTTCGTAGCGACCTGACGTAATGTGATGGGCTGGATGATGCCTATCTGACGGATACTCTGTGCTAAATCTTTGAGCGCATCCGGATCAAATTCGCGTCGTGGTTGATTAGGGTTTGGCTCTATCTGGTCAATGGCGATCTCATTGATCGTGCTGCTTCCAGAGGTGCTGATTTCTTCGGTGGAGATCAGGGCATCCAGTCCTCTTCCTAATGCATTTGTTTTATAGGAGTGATTACTGTATTTCTTATGAACGGCCATATTGATGAATAATTATAATATGGATGGGGGATGTGGGAATCAACTGTTTTTTTCGATGATTTCTTTTGCCAGGGCTAAATGGTTCTTTGCTCCTGTGGAGTCGGCATCATAGAGGATGACCGGTAAACCGTGGCTCGGACTCTCGCTCAACTTGACATTCCTTTGGATAACGGTCTTGAAGACCAGCTCCTGGAAATGGCGCTTGACTTCGTCGTAGATCTGATTCGCCAGACGGAGACGACTGTCGTACATCGTTAATAAGAAACCTTCAATTTCTAGTTTCGGGTTTAATTTACTCTTGATGATTTTAATTGTGTTCAGCAGCTTGCTGATTCCTTCGAGGGCAAAATATTCACACTGTACGGGAATGATGACTGAGTCGGCTGCCGTAAGTGCATTTACAGTGATTAATCCCAGTGAAGGTGAACAGTCAATAAGAATGAAATCATAGTCATTGCGAATAGGTTCAAGGAGTTTCTTAATCACTTTCTCCCGGTTCTCCAGATTCAGCATCTCGATTTCAGCGCCCACCAGATCAATGTGACTTGGAATGATGTCAAGTCCGTCAATGTCTGTCGTATAGATGGCATCGCGGACGTCAGCATGATCCATGATGCATTCGTAAAGGGAGCAATCCACTTCCTTGATGTCCACTCCCAGACCGCTTGATGCATTGGCTTGCGGGTCGGCATCAACGACAAGCACCTTCTTTTCCAGGGTGGCGAGAGATGCGGCCAGATTAATCGTGGTGGTGGTTTTTCCTACGCCACCTTTCTGATTAGCAAGAGCGATGATTTTTCCCATTTCCTTCGTTTCTTTACATCTGTTATAGTTGCAAAGTTAACGATTTTATATGAGAATCTATTAACTTAAACGTTTTTTTATTACTTTTGTATCGAAATTAATAATTAGGAATAAGATGGAAAATAAGAAGCCATTTATACTCATTTCCAATGATGATGGTTACCATTCCGGTGGCATACGCTATCTGGTAGAAATGTTGAGGGATAAGGCTGATCTTCTGGTCTGTGCACCGGAGGCAGCAAGGTCAGGGTTCTCCTGTGCTTTTTCGGCCGAATTGCCTTTAAGACTGAAGCGGCGCCATACGTTCGGGGATGTTGAGGCTTGGTCGTGTAACGGGACACCTGTAGACTGTGTGAAACTTGCTCTAGATCAGTTTTGTAAAAATCGTAAACCGGACCTCATTCTGGGTGGAATCAATCATGGTGATAACTCTTCTGTTAACAGCCATTATTCTGGTACAATGGGGGTTGTCATGGAAGGGTGTATGAAGTTTATTCCTTCTGTCGCTTTTTCGAGTTGTAATTATGATACGGATGCGGATTTATCCTATCTGAAGGAATATATTCTTCCTGTTATCGGGAAGGTGCTTCAGGAAGGGCTTCCAAAGGGGACTTGTCTGAATGTCAATTTCCCGGAAAAACCACCATTCAAGGGCGTGAAAGTCTGCCGTATGGCCTTTGGTAATTGGCAGAAAGAAGTGGTGAAGGAGCACCATCCTCGTGGATATGACTATTATTGGATGCTAGGAAAATATGTGGATGATGAGCCTGCATCTGAAGGTACGGACAGATGGGCACTTCGCCATAATTATGTGGCAATCACTCCGACGACTATGGACGTGACGGCATACGGTTCAATGGATGCCATCAAGGAATGGAATTTATAATAACAGATTTTCCTTTGAAAGTGTATGAGATATTATATAGTTGTAGGTGAAGCGAGTGGCGATCTTCATGCCTCACGTTTAATGGAGGCTTTGAAGGGAATAGATCATGACGCTGATTTCAGGTATTTTGGCGGAGACAACATGAAGGCTGTGGGCGGTACCTGTGTGAAGCATTACCGCGAACTGGCCTATATGGGCTTTATCCCCGTGCTGCTTCACTTGAGGACGATCCTGAGAAATATGTCTTTTTGTAAAAAGGATATTGTCAGTTGGAGGCCGGATGCCGTTATCCTGGTGGACTATCCAGGGTTTAATCTTGACATCGCTAAGTTTGTGCATGCCAAGACGGGCATACCGGTATATTATTATATCTCACCGAAAATATGGGCATGGAAAGAATGGCGTATCCGGAATATCAAGCGTGATGTCAAGGAGATGTTCTCGATCCTACCCTTTGAGGTGTCTTTTTATGAAAAGAAACACCATTACCCCATCCATTATGTGGGCAATCCGACGGCTCAGGAAGTGGCTGAATTCAGAAACGGATATGACCAGAGCTATGAATCTTTTTGTCAGGAGCATCAGTTGGATGCTTATAAACCTATAATTGCTCTTCTGGCTGGAAGCCGGAAACAGGAGATCAAAGATAACCTTCCAGTGATGATTGAGGCGGCATCAAGATTCGAGGACTATCAGATGGTCCTGGCTGGTGCACCTTCCATACCGGATTCTTATTACCAGAAATGGATAGGAGATACTGATGTGAAATTGGTGAGAAACCGTACCTATCCTTTGTTGACGCATGCTACGGCGGCTCTTGTCACGAGTGGTACGGCTACACTGGAAACAGCTCTTTTCCATGTTCCTCAGGTGGTTTGCTATGAGACACCTTTGCCTAAGTTGATCCGTTTCGGATTCAAGCATATCATTCATGTCAGATTTATCTCTCTGGTCAATTTGATAGCAGACAGAAAAGTCGTACCTGAAATGTTGGCAGATCTGTTTACCGTGGATGGGGTTGCCTCTGAACTCCGTAAAATCCTTCCCGGTCATCCTGAACGGGAAGAGATGCTGGCAGGTTATGAGGATGTTTACCGTCGTCTTGGGAATCAGATAGCTCCTGTACAGGCTGCTGATATCATGTACGATCTTTTGAGGACCTATAAGGCTGGTTCAAGCATGAATAACCCTTCCTCTGATGAGCTTTCAGGGCAGGACAATAAGAATTTATCGGATCAGGATAGTATGGCCCCTTCTTATGAGGATGAAGATACAGATTCATCTGATCCTGAGAATACTTGTTCGTCA
>DHOX01000038.1:12981-13937 GCA_002409785.1 Prevotella sp. UBA5379
TCAAAACAGTTCCAGGGTGTAGAGATAGATGATGGCAGCCGGGATAGCCAGGATCGCAGAATCAAAGCGGTCGAGTATTCCTCCATGCCCCGGAAGAATGTTCCCGCTGTCTTTAATACCCAATGTCCGTTTGAGAAGACTTTCTACAAGATCTCCCCATGTTCCGAAGATAACAACTACAATGCCTAAACCGATCCACCCTAAGACTGAAAGTTGAGGAGCAGTGACTGACAGTTGGTGGGAGAAATAGCCGATGATCCCGGCGATGATAACGGTAATGATCCCCCCGCCAATGCTTCCCTCCCATGTCTTTCCGGGACTGATCCGGGGAAAGAGTTTGTGCTTGCCGAAGAGGGAACCGCAGATATAGGCACAACTGTCATTTATCCAGAGGAAGACAAAGATGCTTAGGGGTAACAGGGTGTTAAAATGAACCAGGTCACCCATAGGGTCTTTTTCAAATGCCAGAATATTGATCAGTGAGAAGGGAAAGGCCAGGTATAACTGTCCTAACATGGTATAGGCCCAGTCGTTAAGGGCATCCTCATGCTTGAGATAAAGTTCGCTGATCATCAGATACAGAATGGTGAGAATATAGGGAATGAAGACAATGAAGTTGTTGACAATTCCTGTACGCAGACCGGCGAAGGAGAGGAACAGATAAACACCTGCAAGAGTAGAGATGAATCGGTTCACTTTAACTCCCTTTCTAGCATTGACCAGTCCGCTATATTCCCATATCGACATGCCCGTAATGAAAGCGAACAGGAAGATCATTGCGATCCAGTTCAGAAGACCTATCACCATTACCGCAACAAATAATATACCGGTAATGGTTCTGATGATAAGATTCTTTTGCTTTTCTGTCATTATTTTCAAACTTGTTTAGTATCATTCTCTTCTGATCCGGCCTTTTGGGGAGGAGCTGGATTCTGTGAGTTATCTTCAGAAGGCTT
>DHOX01000038.1:14163-16899 GCA_002409785.1 Prevotella sp. UBA5379
ATGCCTTTCGGTGTGTTTTCATCTTCCTGATGATTCTTGGCATGTTCAGCAATGGCCGCCTGCACCTCCGGCATCTTTTTTACGGTGTCATCAACATGTGGCTGTTCGGCCTCCAGAATCTCTTGTGTACGACTCTTCCACGGACGTTTGCCGAATATCTTCTCTACATCTTCAGCCATGATGACTTCCTTGTCCATTAACAATTTAGCCAGTTTGTTGTGACCTTCCTTGTGTTCAGTCAGGATCTTCTTGGCACGAGCATATTGTTCATTGATGGTTTTCAGTACTTCATCATCTATAATCTTGGCCGTGGTCTCAGAATAAGGACGTTGAAATTGATATTCGTTGGTGTTGTAATAGCTGATATTCGGTAATTGGTCACCCATGCCGGCGTATGCGATCATCCCATAGGTAGCTTTTGTCGCACGCTCAAGGTCGTTGATGGCCCCTGTTGAGATATGCCCTGTGAACAGTTCTTCTGCTGCCCGTCCTCCTAACAGGGAACATAATTCGTCCAGCATCTCTTCCTTGGTCGTGATCTGCCGTTCCTCAGGCAAATACCATGCTGCTCCTAAAGCTTGGCCGCGGGGGACGATGCTGACTTTCACAAGAGGATTGGCATAACGGCAGAACCAGGAAATCGTGGCGTGCCCGGCTTCATGCAGCGCGATGGTACGTTTTTCTTCTGCTGTCATCACTTTCGTCTTTTTCTCTAATCCGCCGACTATACGGTCAACAGCATCCAGGAAATCTTTTTTCCCAACAGACTTCTCGTTGTGCCGTGCGGCAATCAGAGCAGCCTCATTGCAGACATTGGCAATGTCCGCACCGGAGAATCCAGGTGTCTGTCGTGCCAGCAGGTCTACATCTACAGTATCATTGATCTTTACGGGTCTCAGATGAACCTTGAAGATTTCCTTGCGTTCCTGCAGGTCGGGGAGATCTACATGAATCTGCCGGTCAAATCGTCCAGGCCGCAACAGGGCTGGATCAAGCATATCTGCACGGTTGGTTGCAGCCAGGATAATCACTCCACTGTTTGTGCTGAATCCGTCCATCTCCGTCAGCAGGGCATTCAAGGTGTTTTCGCGCTCATCATTGCCACCCATTGAAGGATTCTTGCTCCTTGCCCGTCCGATGGCATCTATTTCATCAATGAAAATGATACAGGGCGCCTTTTCCTTTGCCTGGCGGAAGAGGTCCCGTACACGGCTGGCTCCTACTCCCACGAACATTTCCACGAAGTCTGAGCCACTCATGGAGAAGAACGGTACTCCCGCCTCTCCGGCTACAGCTTTGGCCAGCAGGGTCTTGCCTGTTCCCGGGGGACCGATGAGCAAGGCTCCCTTAGGGATCTTGCCACCGAGATTAATGTATTTCTTTGGGTTCTTCAGGAACTCGACAATTTCTTCGACTTCCTGTTTGGCTCCTTCCTGGCCCGCAACATCTTTAAAGGTAATGCCGATGCTGTTTCCTTTCTCATACATCTTCGCTTTTGATTTCCCGACATTGAATACTCCTCCCATGCCACCTGAGTTGCCTCCGCTCATCCGGCGGCCCATCCACCAGATAAACCAGATAAAAAAGAGGATCGGCAACAGGTTGATGAAAATATTCAGCAGATTATTGCCTTTTTTATTATTGTAACTGAAATCTGTGAGCTTTCCGGTTTTCTGCTCGGCCGTCAGGTACTTCTCCAGTTCATCTACAGAACCAAACTGTACTGACACGTATGGGTTAGGGCCAACCTGCTTTGCGCTCATCTGGAAAACGTTTCGGATGTCTTTGGGCTTGACGAACATCTTCAGGGTGTTGTCGTTCTTGTTGATGACGACACTTTGAGCATATCCTTTCTGAACGTATTCCTTGAATTTCGTGTAGGTGGCTTCTTGGTCTGAACTGCCTCCTAAGGCATCCCCGCCTCCAAACATGAAGACGCCAATGATGGCGAGGAGAACCAGAATGTAGATCCAGTTCATGTTGAACTTAGGCATCTTAGGCTGGTTGTCGCCGTTATTGTTATTTTTAGGATTATTTCCACCTTGTTCCATCTTCTTTATTTCCTTTTTTAATGAATTAAACATGAATTGCCGGCATCAGATTACTGCTGTTTGTAAGTCTTCTTCATCAGGAATTTCAATGAGGGGGACATCATCCCACAGGTCTTCGAGGTCGTAGAACTTGCGGGCCTCTGGCTGGAATATATGTACCATTACATCGACAAAGTCCAATGCCACCCATTCGTCATTACCTAATCCTGCAACGTGATAGGGTTTTTCTTTAAGTTTATTGAAAGTGAATTCACTGACCGATTCAGTGATGGCCTCAACTTGAGTGCTTGAATTTCCTTGACAGATAATAAAATAATTTGCTATTGCTCCTTCGATATGGGTGAGGTCTACCAATACAATTTTGGCACCTCGTTTATTTTGAATACCGTTTATGATGACTTCAACTAATTGCTTCGTTTCTTCCATTCAGTTTTTTATAAGATGTAATGCAATCTAAATGCCCACAAAGATACACCTAAATCTTGAAAAAACACTAAGAATGCGTGTTATTTTGATCTTTTTTCAGAAAATTCTCGCTAAAACGTTTGTCAAATCAAAAAAAAGACTTACCTTTGCAGACGCAAATCAGGGAAGTGATTTGCAGAATATATATTGGGATATGGTGTAATGGTAACACTACAGATTCTGGTCCTGTCATTCCTGGTTCGAATCCGGGTATCCCAAC
>DHOX01000055.1:0-50839 GCA_002409785.1 Prevotella sp. UBA5379
AGAAAGATCAAGCTCAGTTGTCGTATCTGCCTTAGTATCCAGCAAGAGACGTCCCTGGTCATCAAACTGAAATCCCTTCTGAGTTAAAATAGTTTTTAAGGCATCGTTCGTCAACGCCGTTTTGCTGTAAGAAGGGCCGTCATTATCACTACAGGCGGCTGTAAATAACAAGATGACTGCCATAGTCATCAACATCCATTTGTTTTTTTTCATTTCCTTTACTTTAAATTATATATTCATTCACAAAACACAAAGTTAAAATAAATCTGATCATTTAACAACATATATAGACTATTTAGCGACTAAATCATAACAAATGAGGATAACAAATGACGATTTCTGACTGAATGAGGATCATCTGCACTCATTCTTTTTCATCATTTTTCACAGAGCACCTACACCTACTTTTTTATATGCTTTAAAAGGGAACCTTCTTCATCCGTGATCCCATTGATGAGAAAACTCTAATTTTACTTCAAGACATTCTAATTGACTTCCAGAAGCTCTAATTATATTTAACTCTATCTTTGTGACTTAAAAAAAAATTCACGATGAATCATTGTAAATTGAATATTTTATCCATCCTCTGCATAATGAGCATTCCTTATCAAATAGCAGCTAGGAATAAAATAACAGAAGAGCAGCCAATCACTGTTACCCTGAATCAAGCCGAAGAATTCATGCTTAAGCATTATCCGCTACTGCGTTCTAAAGATTATGACATTCTGGCCAGGGAAGCTCAGCTTACACAGAACAAATTATATGACAATCCAGCTATAAACACCACCTACAATGTGTATAATCCAGATGGCAAGCGGTATTTCGACTGGAGCCACAACGGAGAAATCCAATTGCAAGTAGAGCAGTCCATCCCCATCGGAGGACAACATCAGGAAAAGGTAAGAGAATCTGAAGCAATGGTCGAATCATCTAAATATACCAGGAAAGACACAGAACGGCAACTCCTCGAGCAATTGGATTCCAGATTAGTTGAACTCTTTTATTTACAAAAGGAAAATCATGTCTATGAGAAAGAAAATCAGTCGCTTGAAAAGATTCTCAAAGCCTATCATGAACAGGTAGAAAAAGGTAATATCCCCGCTATAGAGGCTCAGCGGATTGAGAGCCTGCACTTCCAGCTCCTCAAAGAACAGCAGGAACTCATCACTTCAGAAAAGGACCTTCAGAAGAACATACAGTTGTTAACCGGTCTGCCGGAAGATAAAGACATCGTACCGGTCATCAATGAACAGAAAATTATCTATTCTCTATCAGACTTATCCAATTTAAGGGAACTTCTTTCACTGGCTCAGTCAAGACCAGACGTTGTTGCCCAAGGCCTTGGTATCCAAGCCAGCGAGCATGAAGTTAAACTCCAGAAGGCCAATGCCCTGCCTCAGGTCTCCTTACAAGGAGGATATGATGAAAATGGTTTCGCCATAGGAGTAGGTGTCAGCATACCGATCTTTAATCACAATCAAGGAAACATCAGAGCTGCAGAAATCCAGACACAGCAGGCAATGCTGCAACAAGAGATGAATAAGCAACAGATGGAAGCCGACATCCGACAAGACTACAACCAACTCTTCCTCGATAAGAAGATTGTGGATGAAGCCGATCAGAATTTCAGTAACAGTATTGACGGAATGATTAACCAGGCCGAAATACAATACATGAAACGAAATATTTCCCTCCTCGAATTTTTGGATATGTATACTTCCTATAAAGATTCCTATATCGCCATCATCGAGGCAAAGAATCAACTCCTTCAATCGGCAATCCAATTGAATGTCCATGTAGGAAGAGATGTCATTAAATTGAATTATTGAAATCAAGATATTAAACAATGAGATATACTAAAGAATACTTCCTGCTGGTCATGACCATGACACTATTAGCAGCATGTGGTAATCACGGTAAAAAGAATTCAGGCACGGCAACGTCAGCCCCGGCAGACAGTTTGAAAGACATATTGGAATCTGCGCCGGTAACTCAAGAATTCATGTATGATGAAGTAGTTTTGAATGGAAATATCGCTTGCGATGAAAGTCGTCTGGGCAAAGTCTTCATTCCGTGCAGTGGAAGAATATCAGGTATTCAAGTGGAAAAGGGTGACGAAGTACGTAAAGGGCAATATCTGGCGACCGTCCACTCCTCGGATGCTGCTGACTACATCAAAGAGATGAGTGAAGCTGCTGCCGATATTCATATTGCCTCACGGGAACTCAGGATGAAAAGAGATATGCTGAAAAGTGGAATGGCTTCAGAAAAAGATGTCGTTGAGGCACGGGAGAAACTGTTCATATCCGAGGCAGAAAGGAACCGTCTGCGGACTATCGCCGGTATCAATGGGTTTGCATCCAGATCTAATGCTGTCCTGCGCTCACCCGTCACCGGATATGTCATCACAAAAAATGTATATAATGATTCTTATATAGACAACAGCGACAATGAAGATCCAGCCTTTGAGATAGCTGATCTGTCGGATGTGTGGGTGATAGGAGATGTCTACGAGAGTGATATTGCCAAAATCCATACTGGAGAACATGTATATGTCACCACTATGGCTTATTCTGATCTCTCTCTCCCAGGAATCATTGACAAGATCTACAGTATCATTGACAGCGCAAGCAAGACTATGAAAGTCAGAGTCAAGCTCCATAATCCGAAGGGAGAACTCAAACCAGGCATGTTTGCCAATATTCACGTCATGCTCCCCACGCAAGGTAAACGGGTGACTTGCGTTCCCGCCTCGGCCGTCATTTTCGAAAATGGCAACAACTACGTCATCGTCAATGAAGGAAAAGGCAGATACCATAAACAACAGATCCAGATCATCCATAATACCGAAGACAAGGACTTCATTTCGGGAGGAGTCCACCCCGGACAGAAAGTCGTTGTCAAAAATGCACTACTCGTCTTTAATGCCCTAAGCAATGAATAAGTTTATCGATTCCATCATCTCCTTTTCCCTCAAACGGAAATACCTGATCATATTCCTCACTCTGGTCACCATCGTCCTCGGATGCATCAGTTTTTCGAAGACTCCTGTTGATGCTTTCCCGGATGTGACGAACACCAAAGTGACGATCATCACCCAATGGCCTGGAAGGAGCGCAGAAGAGATAGAAAAGTTTGTAACCATTCCTATCGAAATTGCCATGAACTCCGTTCAGAAGAAGACAGACATCAGAAGTACAACACTCTTCGGACTATCGGTCGTCACCGTAGTATTCGATGATCATGTAAATGATGAATTTGCCCGTCAGCAAGTATATAATATGCTGGCCGACGCTGACCTCCCCGAAGGAGTAAAACCTGACGTTGAGCCCCTTCAAGGGCCAACAGGAGAAATATACCGCTATACGCTTAAAAGCAATAAACGAAGTGTAAGAAGCCTGAAGACCCTTCAGGACTGGGTCATCGACAGGAAACTCCGTTCCGTTCCAGGTGTCGCCGACATTGTCAGTTTTGGCGGTGAGGTGAAAACCTTCGAGGTCAGTGTCAATCCCGACCAACTTGCCACTTACGGCATCAGTTCCCTCGAACTCTATCAGGCCATCGCCAACAGTAATGTCAATGTAGGAGGAGATGTCATTGAGAAAAATTCACAAGCCTATGTTGTTAGGGGGCTGGGACTGCTCAATAATGTAGATGAGATCGGAAATATTGTTGTCAAAAACATTAACAACACCCCTATTCTGGTTAAAAACTTAGCCCATGTCCATGAGTCCTGCGAGCCACGGCTCGGACAGGTGGGACGGAATAATGAGAATGATGATGTTGAAGGTATCGTCATCATGCGCAAAGGTGAAAACCCAGAGAAGGTCATTGCCTCGCTGAAGGAGAAACTCAAGGAGATTCAAACTGAAGACCTGCCGAAAGATGTCAAGATAAAACCCTTCTATGACCGGCAGGACCTTGTGAACTTAGCCGTCCACACCGTATTCCATAATGTCCTTGAAGGTATTCTACTAGTCACACTGGTCGTCTTTCTCTTCATGAAAGACTGGAGGACCACAGTTATTGTAGCCTCTGTCATCCCTCTGGCACTGCTTTTTGCCTTTATCTGTCTGCATCTTAATGGGATGAGTGCCAATCTTCTCTCCATGGGCGCCATTGACTTCGGTATTATCATTGACGGTGCCGTGGTGATGGTAGAAGCCCTTTACGTTACCCTAAGTGAGAGAGCCCGGCATGTAGGGATGGCAGCTTTCAACAAACTCAGCAAGGATGGTATGATCCGCGTTACGGCCAGGAGCAAAGCCAAATCGGTGTTCTTCTCCAAATTGATTATCATTACCGCCCTGCTCCCTATTTTCTCCTTCCAGAAAGTAGAAGGAAAGATGTTCTCTCCCCTCGCCTATACGCTCGGTTTTGCCCTGCTGGGAGCCCTTATCTTCACGCTTACTCTCGTACCGGTCCTTTCCTCCCTTTTCCTGAAGAAGAATGTGAAAGAAAAGAAAAACCGGTTTCTTGATTTCATCTATAAATACTTTGACCGATTCTTTTCCTTGTGTCATAAAAACCCGAAAAAGACCATCCTCATCGCCTTCATAACGATGATCTGCGGACTTTCCTGCTATGGATTACTAGGATCGGAATTCTTGCCGACAATGGATGAAGGTTCTATCTACATCCGGGCTACACTACCACAAAGTGTCTCACTGGACGAAGCCGTAAAATTAGCCAATCAATTCCGTACTAAAATAAGAACCTTCCCAGAAGTCAAGGAGGTCTTGTCGCAGACTGGACGGCCAAATGATGGAACAGATGCGACGGGGTTTTACAATATTGAACTCTTTGTGAAAATATATCCGGAGAACAAATGGAAAACAGGCCGCAACAAGGACCAGCTCATCAAGGCCATCAACAAGAGCCTGGATGACTATCCCGGTATCGACTTCAACTTCTCCCAGCCTATCAGCGATAATGTTGAAGAAGCTGTAAGCGGGGTCAAGGGAGCTATCGTCGCGAAGATCTATGGACCAGACCTCTATGAAGGCGAGCACATCGCTGATCAAATCTATAAGGTGATGAAGCCAATCAGGGGAATAGCTGATCTAGGAGTAATACGCAATATAGGACAACCAGAATTGCAGATTAATATCAATGAGGCCCGGCTGGCCCGATATGGCGTCAACAAACAGGATGTGCAAAGCACCATAGAGATGGCTATCGGCGGAAAAGCCGCCACGCAGGTCTATGAGAACGAGAAGAAATTCAACCTCGTAGTAAGATACGCCAAGCCTTATCGGGACAATGAAGAAGAAATAGGAAAGATCAAGGTACCAGCCAGTGATGGAAGTATGATCCCGATCAGTGAACTCGCTGACATACGGATGATCACCGGCCCACTGATCATCTACCGTGAAAACCATTCACGTTATAGCGCCGTCAAATTCTCTGTCCGGGACCGTGATATGGGATCAGCCGTTGATGAAGCACGTGCAAAAGTGGCCAAGTTTGTAAAACTCCCCTCCGGATACAAGATCAGTTGGAACGGCGATTTTGAAAACCAGAAACGCGCCAGCAAGCGACTTGCCCAGGTAGTGCCCATCAGCATCATGCTTATCTTCGCTATTTTGTATGTCCTCTTCGGCAACAGCCGGGACGCTTCTTTGGTTTTGCTCAACGTGCCTTTTGCCGCCGTAGGAGGAATACTCATCTTACTGATAACCGGCTTCAATTTCTCCATATCAGCAGGTATCGGCTTTATCTGTCTCTTCGGAATCTGTATCCAGAACGGCGTAATCATGATCATGGACATCAAGCATTTCATCCGGCACGATAACCCCTTGCCCATTGCCGTAAGCAAAGGTATGCACTCCCGGATCCGCTCCGTGCTGATGACAGCCATGATGGCAACACTGGGACTAATGCCAGCAGCTCTGAGCCACGGCATCGGCAGTGAAAGCCAGCGGCCTCTAGCCGTTGTGATTATCGGAGGACTGATCGGCGCAACTATTTTCACCCTGTTCATTTTCCCTATCATTGTGGAGAAGGTCTACGGACATGCCGTATTCGATAAAAACGGTACGCTGAGACAGCGGAAACTATAAACAAAAAATGAAACCACCATTATCCAGATGGCCATATACAAGAATTCAGGGATGTCCGGTGCAGAAGTTCACCGGACAATCCCCTGAAGAGAGGAGACAGGATAACCAGAAGAAAGAAAAGAAAAATGATTTTAAGATAAATTAGAGATTTCTAATTACGGTGATGTGATTTTTTTCAATAAAAATAGTTAGTTTTGTAAAACATGGAACAAAGAGGTAATCATCAACCGTATAGCATCTGCATGGCAGAAGACGAAGCAAACATATCCGATTTCGTATCACGGGGACTTTCGGAATTCGGGTACCACGTGGAAGTTTTCGACAATGGCGAAAAAGCCTGGGAAGCCTTGGAGGGAGGAGAAAAGAATCATCAAGAAACCGAGAACAAGGCACCTTATGATCTCTTGCTTTTGGATATCCGTATGCCACAACTCTCAGGACTAGAAATCTGCCAGCGCTTCCGGGCAAAATATGGTTATGCGACGCCGGTTATCATGCTCACGGCTCTCGGTACAACTGATGATATTGTCATGGGGCTGCACGTAGGAGCTGATGATTATCTCGTCAAGCCATTTAAGTTCATGGAGCTTCTTGCCAGAATAGAAGCATTACTGCGCAGGTCTACCTTCAATAATGACCATCAACTGTTCACCTATGCTAATCTGGCCATCGACCCGTCCACTCATAAAGCAATGAGAGGCAATATCTCCGTCGATCTGAGCACAAAGGAATACCGGCTACTGGAATATTTTATCCGCCATAACGAAGAAATACTCTCTCGCCGCGAACTCCTCAAGAATGTATGGGATAAAGATTTTGACACAAACACGAACATTGTAGAAGTTTATGTCAAATATGTGCGTAACAAAATCGACGATCCCTTTAAGCATAAACTGATCCATACGATTGTAGGCATCGGGTATATTATGAAAGAATAATCCTCATCCATCATGAATGCAAGCCGTAAAATATCCATCCTGTATTCCGGTATCACTATCGGTCTGGTTCTGATTGCGGGGTTTGTCTTCTATATCATCTCTTCTCACTACACGGAGAACCTTTATTTCAAGTATATGAATGAAAAGGCGCATGCCGTGGCTGACGAAAAGTTTTCAAAAGATGAACTTGACCCGATCAAATACCAGAATGTAGTAAGACGTCGGAAAAATTCTATTCCTACATCAAAAGAACTCTTCATCAACATCAAAAACCGAAGGAAAGCTAACCGGAAATTATCAAAATATCTGAAACCTGAACAACTGAGAGATCTATATCAGAATAAAGTCATCAACTTCTATCATGGGGACCAGGTAGGAACAGCTTTCATCTATTATGACAATGAGGGCACTTTTGCCGTTGTGGTACTCAGCCGCAACCCATACGGAAAAGAAATATCTCATACCATCAGATGGTACATTACTTTTTTGGTATTGATCTCAGCAGTGATTCTCTATCTTATCAGCCGGCTATATGCAACCAGGATGGTAGACCGTATTGATAAGAACTACCGGATCGAAAAGATGTTTGTCAACAATGCTTCTCATGAAATCAATAATCCCCTGACGGCTATCCAGGGAGAATGTGAAATAGCTCTCATGCGACAACGATCGACCGAAGAATATCGTAATTCCCTGCAGCGTATCTCTTGGGAAACCAACCGGATCATCAAAATCATGCAGCAACTATTGCAATTTTCCCATGCCAATTCTAAAAAAATAAATTCAGAATATCTCAACACCGTAGACATTGAAGCCTGCCTCCAACAGTTCCGAGATGAAAGAACGGATATTATTATAAAAAACAATTTCAAGATACGGATTGATGAAGGCCTCCTGTCCATTGCCCTGCATAATCTCATTAACAATGCCCATAAATATTCTGGAGACAAAAAAGTTTTTATCACCGTCAACAAGGGTAACATAATAATCAAAGACCAAGGCATCGGCATATCAGAAGCTGACTTAAAACATATTTTCGAGCCTTTCTATCGTGCTGCAAACACCCGGGGCATCAATGGTCATGGCATTGGTCTGGCACTGGCTAAACAGATTCTCGAGAAATATGGAGCTCATATCAAGGTAGTATCACAGGAAAATAAAGGTACGACCTTTACGGTTAACTTCCAGAAAATCTTATAAACAGAACCCAGCCGTACCTTAATGTCCTGGCCAAACCTTTTCCCTGTGACTACTGTATGATTTCAGAATCAGAATGATCATCCGGAATGCTCTGCCCTTCATCGTGAGAGACATTGGTTATCTGCTGATATTTGGGTGAAGGACCATATTGATTTTCTTCCGGCTGAGAGTCCATGCAGCACCACACTACAAGCATCACAGCCGTCACTATGGTTACAATACCGACAAGTATGGTAAGCACATATAGTTGGGCAACGGCAAAAATACTACAAAGTGCAGCAGGGATAATTACCCATAAATAATTCCATCCGCTCTTTCCCATATCATGCAGCCGACGCCAAAATACCGAAAGGCATGGAAGAAGCAGGACCAAAGTGACAATAATCGTCAGAATACCTTCACCAGTATCAGAAATACCTAAGCCTAATAACTCGTCAAGTATTGATGCCAGAAAAACTACAATGAAATCAAACAACTGAAACCACCAATATTCTGAACGGCGGGCACGCCCTGTAAAAGTTGCATACTTGCCAAAGACATTTTTGACAGCCTGGCCAAAGGAAATCCTTGGCAGAATTTTAAATTGATTACTTTCATCCATAATAAATTTATTTTATATTCATAATTCTTTACTAGAACTGTTGACAGGCAGTCAAGAAATCATTTCTATTCAGGAAAAGGGCCATATCTGTTATCTTCTGACTGGGAATCCAAACAACAGAAAAGCAGGAGAACCACCATCGCTATAAGTCCTAAAATACCAAACATGATACTTCCTGTCGTGGAGAACGAAGACAGGACAGTGCTCAAGCTCAGAGGAATAAGAACCATAAGACAATACCATCCGCTCCTCCCCGTGTCATGAAGCCGACGCCAGAACACTGCCAGACCAGGAAGCAGCAATCCGACAAAGAGGATAAGAGTCAGGATGCCGATAGAACCTTTATACTGGAACCCGAACTTTCTATAAACAAAATCCAGAACAAGGTCATCCACAAGTGAAGCAATAAAAAACACAATCACTTCGAACAATTCAAACCACCAGAACTCTGAACGAGGGGCACGCCCCTTAAAAGTGGCATAATGATGAAACACGCTCTTGAGCGACTGCCGGAATTGTTGTAGAAGTTGTGCCTGTAAAGAATGGTCCTCTTTCATCTTATTCTATTCAGATTCTATACTTTTGCCTTTCACGATCAGGTAACCGTACAGCTTCTCAAATACCTCAGAAGCCCCCCAGTCCCTCTCGGTTCTCTACAAAATTAAGCAATCTAAACGAGATCTGCAAGCGATCAAACCTAAAATAATAATTATTTTTATGGATAACGAAAATTAATAGGCATGTTTATCATGAACGAATACAGACTTGACTGTCAGAAAGATAATATAGATGTCCAGCCAAAAGCTCCAGTGCTCCATGTACCAGATGTCCTGTTTGACACGCTTCTTCATGGCATCCAGTTCCTTTGTCTCCCCACGGAACCCGGTAACCTGAGCCCAGCCGGTAATACCCGGTTTGACAAAATGACGGACCATATATTTTCTTATCAAACTGGAATAGAGTTTTGTGTGTACGAGCATGTGTGGCCGCGGGCCGACGACACTCATATCCCCTTTCAGGACATTAATAAACTGAGGAAGTTCATCTATATCCGTCTTCCTCATAAAATCACCGAAGACAAACTTACGTGGATCATTTTTTGTAGCCTGGAGCTCGTCTGCCTCAGCATTAACACGCATGGAGCGAAATTTCAATATTGTGAATTCCCTCCCGTTAATACCTGTACGGCGCTGCTTGAAAAATACCGGTCCCGGACTTGATATTTTGATGATCAGAGCAATAATGGGGTAAAACGGAAGTGTGACAGCAAGGGCTATCAACGAAAAGACAATGTCAAAAGTCCGTTTGACGAAACGGTTTGCAGGCAGAGACAAAGGCATATTATAAGTGGAAAAGACCAGCATCTCATCACCCAGCATCTCCGGCCTGAGGTTCAAGTCAAAACCTTCCGCCAGCAATGGAACATAGAAAAAACGAATGAAATGATCATCACAATATTGTGCTACACGGGTAATCTCATCACCACAGGAACGAGGAAGACTACAATAGATTTCATCAGCAATGGCCTGCTCTTCCGGACAAGATTCCAGTTTTTTATCCAGCATCTCATAGGTGCCCAAATAAGAAAGTTGATTCAAACTTGAATACTTCTTATTATCTTCAGGGGCATAGTATCCACCGAAACGGTAGCCCGTAGAAGGATCACCTATCAGTCTGCTGAAGATAATATCCAAGGCTGGATCCGTACCAACAAAGATGACAGAGCGTGTATTCCGGCCCTTCTTGCGTAAACGATTGAGAAAGCTACGCTCAACAGACCTTAATGCAAGCAAAGCCAACCAGTAAGTCCCGCAGATCATAGCCAATATGATTCCCCCGTCATAGCCTTCAAAATGAAGCAAACGAATCATCAAATAGGTGACAATAAAAACCGTTATGACCAATTCTGTTACACGACGAAGGATTTTCCTGGTTGTAATGATTCTTCGGTGAATGATGGAAGAATAGCCATACTGCGCAATCATCTGTCCCACAAGGGCTGAAACATAAAACAACTGCCGGTCTGGAAGACTCCATGAATTATTAGGGAATATAAGAAAGAGATAGACGGCTGTAATGATATAAAAAAGGACAATATCTCCTATCAGAACTGTCCATTTTATAAGTCCGCTTGATTCAGTCAGAATCTTTTTCATTATGTATTGTTTTTCTTATTTAACCAACTTACTCTTGCAAATTTAAATTATTTTATTGAATTTTACAAACCTATTAAGCATATTTAAAGATTATCTTTCGAATTTCATCATGAATAATCTCTTTATCCTAAAGAACAAGCGGCTCTCTCACCCGAATGTTCTCGGTCAACAGTTGAAGTTAAAAGAATTTAACAAGGATACCTGTTCAGTAATCTGAAAAGATTTCGTATATTTGCAAATAAGATCTCTTCCGACACTGGAACAAAAGTACACACCTGGGATCATTTCTACTGGCATCATACTTTGATACAATTCACAAAAAATAAATTGAAAGTAAAGCTCGCAAGACTAAAAGCCCTTATCCTTCCGGCGGTTTTTCTAATCACGGCGCCGGTTCAAGCGCAAAGTATTGACTATAAGATCGAAGCAGACGGTGGCCTCGCCGATGGGAAAACGCCCTTATGGCTGAATGCCAACCGATATGGATTATCTTCATTGAAAACCTGTAACGGGTATCTGCGTACAGCAGTTTTCAAAACGATGAAAGGGTATCCTGACGAAGAAGTCAAACACACGGAACAAGAACTTCATGAACATACACAACGTAAATGGGACTGGGGGACAGGACTTGATGTGGTATTACCCTGCCATTATACTTCTGATTTTATCATCCAACAGGCATATATTGAAGGACGCTGGTTACATGGGATCATGACTATCGGGGCAAAGGAATTTCCGGAAGAGCAGAAGAACGAACAACTTTCGAGTGGTTCCCAGACTTTAGGCATCAATGCCCGTCCTGTGCCTCAGATACGGCTGGAGTTGCCTGACTATATCAAAGTGTTCAAATGGCTGGGATTCAAGGGACACCTGTCTTTCGGGTGGATGACGGACAGCCATTGGCAAGAACGATTTGCGGATCCAGATTCCAAATGGGCCAAAGACATGCTACTTCACACCAAATCAGGCTTTCTGCGGTTTGGGAGACCTGATGGACATTTTACTGTCGAAGCCGGAATGGAGATGGCCTGCCAGTTTGGAGGGATCACCTATAACCACGGGAAGGCTATCAAGCGCGGATCAGGACTGAAAGACTACTGGCAGGCCTTTGTGCCAGGGGGCGAGGGTGACATTGGAGAAGGTCCCTATGCCAATGTAGAAGGAAACGGAGTCGGCTCCCTGATGTGCCGGTTCAATCTGAACGAACCTGACTGGAAGGCTGCATGCTATATTGATCACTTCTTCGATGACCATTCTCAGTTGTTTTTCCTGGACTTTGACGGTTATGGCGACACTTCAACAGATTATCGCACTCACAAATATACCCATTATATTTTCTATACCCCACGTGATGCCTTGATAGGAAGTGAGATCACCCTGAAGAAAGGGACATGGCTCAAAGATATAGTCTTCGAATATATCCATACGACCGACCAGAGCGGGGCAGTCTATCATGATAGTGAGCCAGGCCTGGCAGCCCATGTGGCAGGACGTGATGATTATTATAACCATTACTTCTACCCCGGCTGGCAGCATTGGGGACAAGCCATGGGGAACCCGCTCTATCGCTCTCCCATCTATAATACGGACCGGCACATTGATTTCAAGGATACCCGCTTCATAGCCTGGCATCTGGGAGTTTCGGGTAGTCCTCTTCCTGTTTTGGACTACAGGATTCTGGCTACTATCCAGAAAGGATGGGGCACATACGACAATCCATACGTTCCGATAGAAAGGAATTTCAGTATAATGATAGAAGCATCCTATCGGTTTAGGCAGGGTTGGATGCTGAAAGGGGCTTTCGGGCTGGACCATGGAAGGCTGCTGGGAAACAATACAGGATTCAGGCTTACTCTCTCAAAAAGAGGTATATTCAGATTTTAAGAAATGAGCATGCACAAGACGTCTTTAGAAATAACTTCCGGGATCATCCTCATGACGGTCTTCCTGTTATCAGCATGTGGGGACATCAGCCCTACGGATAACCGGAACATTGATGGCTACTGGTTATTGGTCAATATAGATTCCATTTCCAACGGCCATACCGAAAACGTGTCCCAGGAGAAACGGTTCTGGGCAATAGAGGGTAAACTCTTCCAGACCGGCGGACTGACTCTGATGACCGAAAAACGGGGGGATACGCTCCGGCTCTATCGGCCTGCCGCTGACTCGGCATCAGTAAATTCTAAAAATCCATCGATAGACCCTTATCGCAAATACGGCCTCAATTCCTTTGACGAACACTTCATCATTGAACAACTTACCCACGAGCATCTTACCGTGAGAGATTCCCTGCTCAGGATCCAGTTCAGGCGCTATTGAACTCCATCCCGGAATTCGGAAAAGCATCTCCCCCGGATCAGGCCTCTTTCATTATCTGAAAGTATTGCCATATCCGAAAAAATGATTATCTTTGCAAATAGTGATTTTAAAATACTAATTCAGAAAGAATGGAACTCACTGAACGATTTATCAATTACACGAAGTATGACACGCAGTCGAGTGAAGACTCTGACAGTGTCCCGAGTACGGCGAAACAACTGGAGTTCGCCAAGTATCTGACCAAAGAACTGGAGGACGAAAACTTCAGTGATGTAGAGATGGATGACATGGGTTATATCTATGCCACACTGAAAGGAAATGTAAAAATAAAAACGCCAACCATCGGATTCATCTCCCATTATGACACTAGTACGGATGCCTGTGGGAAGAATATCAAGGCACGTGTGGTCAGGAACTACCAGGGTGGTGATATAGAACTGTCTCCCGGTATCATCTCCTCTCCCCAAAAATTCCCGGAACTCCTGGCACATAAAGGTGAAGACTTGATCGTAAGTGACGGCACAACTCTTTTGGGAGCTGATGACAAGGCAGGAGTAGCCGAAATCGTACAGGCAATGTGCTATCTGCGCGACCACCCGGAAATCGACCATGGGGATATTCGCATCGCCTTCAATCCAGACGAAGAAATAGGAATGGGCGCCCGCCATTTTGATGTTAAAAAGTTCGGCTGTGACTGGGCTTATACTATGGATGGCGGCGATCTGGGCGACCTGGAGTATGAAAACTTTAATGCCGCCGCAGCAAGGGTACATATCAAGGGAGTAAGTGTCCATACCGGATACGCAAAGGGCAAGATGATCAATGCTAATCGACTGGCCTGCGAATTCAATGCGATGATCCCTGAAAATGAAGTACCGGAAACTACGGAAGGTTATCAGGGCTTCTACCATCTGCTCAGCATGAAAAGCCGGACAGAAGAAGCCACACTTAATTACCTGATCCGCGATCACGATACACAGAAATTCAAAGACCGCAAGAATTTTATTCTCAACTGTGCCAAGAAGCTAAATCAAAAATATGGTACAGGGACTTGCATCATAGACATGAAGGACCAGTACTATAATATGAAGGAGAAGATCAACACCAATATGCATGTGATCGAAATCGTTCTCCGCGCCATGCAACAAGTCGGCATTCCGCCAAAAGTAGAAGCTGTCCGTGGTGGCACTGATGGAGCGCAACTCAGTTTCCGTGGACTGCCTTGCCCCAACATCTTCGCAGGCAGTGTGGAAATGCACGGCAATCATGAATTTGTCAGTGTCCAGGTCATGGAAAAGGCCGTACAGACCATTATCAAGATCTGTGAGATTGCTGCAAAATATAATGAATGAGCACCTCTGGATAAGGAACCAACTTCTGGTTCCTTATCCGGTCTGTTTATATCCATTCAAACAAAGGAGCTCTTTAAAATCCTGATCTTTAAAAAATAATAAGCTATCTATTTCCTATATAGTGTTCATCTCTATCATCCTCACTCATAGAAAGAGGCCCTAAATCCCATTTGCTCATGGCAGAACTTCCGGATCTGATCAAAGACCTTGCTCTCATTCTTATCATAGCAGGTGTAGTCACCCTGCTGTTCAAGAAACTCAAGCAACCACTGGTGCTAGGATATTTAGTCGCCGGTTTCCTGGTCTCTCCCCACATGCCTTACACCATATCCATTATGGATAAATCATCCATTCAGACATGGGCAGACATTGGAGTAATTTTCTTGCTTTTTTCCTTAGGCCTGGACTTTTCTTTCAAGAAGATCATCAAGATGGGAATTGCACCCGTCATCGCCACCTGTACGATCATTTTTTGCATGATGACACTGGGAGTTCTCGTTGGGCATGCCTTCGGATGGAGAAAGATGGACTGCATCTTCCTTGGGGGAATGCTAGCCATCGCCTCCACGACGATCATCTACAAAGCCTTCAATGACCTGGATCTAATACAACAGAATTTTGCCGGACTCGTCATGAGTGTCCTCATCCTGGAAGATATTCTGGCAATTGTCATGATGGTCATGCTGTCAACCATTGCCAGAGGGAACAACCCGGATGGAGGCCAACTGATAGAAAGTATTCTGCGGATTGCATTCTTTCTCATTCTATGGTTTATCGTAGGACTGTCTGTCATTCCCCTCTTCCTGCGCTATACACGCCAACTCATGAATGACGAAACGCTTGTTATCGTATCCCTGGGGTTGTGTTTTCTTATGGCTGTCATTTCGTCAAAAGTGGGATTCAGTCCTGCTTTCGGAGCATTTGTCATGGGAAGCATCCTTGCTGAAACCATCGAAGCGGAAAAAATCACCCGACTGGTGGCACCGGTAAAAAATCTCTTTGGAGCAGTATTCTTCGTCTCTGTAGGGATGCTCGTTGACCCTAAAATCATTGCCGGATATGCCATCCCTATTCTGATTCTGGTCATTACCGTGATCGGTGGTGAGGCAATTTTCGGAACAGCAGGTTTTTTGCTGAGTGGACAACCGTTGAAAACAGCTATGAAATGCAGTTTCTCAATGACTCAGATCGGTGAGTTTGCTTTCATCATCGCATCCTTAGGGCTATCTCTGCATGTCATCAGTAATTTTCTCTACCCTGTTGTCGTTGCAGTAAGTATCATTACCACTTTTCTCACACCTTACATGATCCGATTCTCCAGTCCATGCTATCAATACCTGGAGCACCATCTTCCCAAGCGATGGATCAGAAGGCTGAACCACATCACTCTCAGCATCCATTCTACTTCCAAAGCAGAAAGAAATAACTGGGGACGCCTTCTCCGGGCTTTGCTAAAAATCACAATAATATGCAGTATCCTCTGTGTAGCAGGCATATTCCTGATGTTTACCTTTATCCTGCCCATATTCAGGCATATCTTTGGATTTCAGACGGGAAATATAGTTGGCGGCGTACTTACGGTACTACTGATTTCTCCTGCACTTCGAGCTATGGTTACCAAGAAAAACCACAGTGAGGAGGTAAAGGCACTATGGACGGAAAAGCGTATCAACCGCCTCTCTATTCTCTTCACCGTCCTGGTCAGGTACATTATTGCCTCCGGATTTGTTTTTTATATCTGTAATTATCTGACACGTTTCAATAACGCCTTGTTGATCACTTTCGCCCTCACGATCATCACCTTGATGATTGCCTCTAAAAAACTTAAAAAGGGAAGCATCAGACTGGAAAGGTTGTTCGTCCAGAATCTCCATAGCCGAGAGATCAGGGCACAGGTACAAGGAAAAAGAAGACCCCTCTATGAAGGCCATCTTCTGGACAGAGATATTCATATCAGCCTATTTGACATATCTGAAGATTCCGTATGGGGCGGCAAGTCTTTAAGGGAACTGCAACTACGAAAACGCTTTGGTATACAGGTGAGCAGTATTCTCAGAGGACATCAACGTATCAATATCCCTAATGGGCATAATTCCATCTACCCGGGCGATCGTCTGGAAGTGATCGGAAATGACAAACAACTGACACAATTGAATCAGGCTCTAAAAAATGAAAGAGTACCGGAAGATCCGGACATCGAAAACAGAGAGATGAAACTCCGGCAGTTTGTCGTAACGGATCAATGCCCTTTAATAGGGCAAAATCTGAAGGAAAGTGGCATCCGCGACCATTTCAACTGTATGGTCGTAGGCCTGGATGAAGGGCAAGAGAACCTGGAGATCATCAATCCGGAAAGAAAATTTCTGAAGGGGGATATTCTGTGGGTGGTCGGCGAAGAAGCCTCTCTGAATAAACTTATCGGTGACAACTGACACCCGGTCAAGACCGTTGGATAAACAAACACGAAGGTACAGGGCTCTTTCTTCAATGCTCCCTATCTATTCTCCTTGTCCACCCTTTCCGAATATGGAAGATCAACTACTGCCTGAGATAACTGGTTCAGTGCTTTTTTGATAATACTCCTCGGGCATCCCACATTCAGACGCATGAACCCTTCTCCTCCAGGGCCGAACATCTCACCATCGTTCAATGCCAGATGAGCCTTATCAACAAAGAGATCCAGCAATTGTTCATGGCTGAGTCCCAATCCACGACAGTTAAGCCATATCAGGAAACTTGCCTGAGGCCGTAAAGGACGTATACCAGGGATATGTGCATCACAATACTCTTCGACAAACCGGATATTGTCCTCTACATAAGCCAGCATCTGCTTCCTCCACTCTTCACCATGGCGGAAGGCAGCTATGGTAGCTATAGGTGCAAAGATATGAGGCTCTGCCAGTTCATTGACATTCACCCAGTGACAGAACTTTCTGCGGATTTCCGGATTCGGAATAATAGCATGCGAGGTGATGATGCCGGCAATATTAAAAGTTTTCGTAGGAGCCTGAAAGGTGATGCTGTTAGCCGCAGCTTTCTCACTTACACTGGCAAAGGGGATATGCTTGTTTCCGAAAAGGGCCATGTCACAATGAATTTCATCACTCACCACCAGAAGATGGTGATCATAGCAGAAATCTGCCAGATGAATCAAGGTGTCCCGGTCCCAGCAGATCCCGGCAGGATTATGGGGATTACAAAGAACAAACAGTTTGCAACGCTTGTTATATACTTTCTGCAGATGGCTGAAATCCATACTGTAGGAACCATCCGGATTTCTCTTCAAGCCATTAAATACGACCTTACGACCGTTACCCTGTGGAACAAGTCGGAAAGGATGATACACAGGGGGCTGTATGATTACCTCATCACCCGGACGGGTAAACACATTCAAGACCATCCCCAGTCCTTTCACTATGCCAGGAATAAAACTGATCCAGTCCTTTTCCACCTTCCACTGATGGTGTGAAAAGATCCAATCCTGTATGGCAGGTTTATAGTCATCCGGTAACACGGTATAGCCGAATATCGGGTGAGCCAGACGCTTGCGCATGGCATCAATAATAGCAGGACAGACGGCAAAATTCATATCTGCTACCCACATCGGCAACAAATCTTTGCGCCCCCAGCGGGACTGCAAGGCTTCATGCATCACATCCCCACTTCCAAGACGGTCTATAACCTGGTCAAAATCATATCTCATCCTCATTCCCCTTCATAAACACCTAAGCACAAATCTTCACTTTTGAAAATCAATACCACTGAACAGCATTCGAATATCCACTACGCTTTTCATATTTCAAGGCATCTGTCAGTGTGGAAGCATTGCAGCGGAAAACAAAATTATAACTCGTATACGGAGCAAGCACCACATCACAACTCATATTAAAGCAGTGCAAATCACGCTGTAAAGATGCTGTGGTCATACTAATCTTATGATACTCAAAATCATATCCTGAAGAGAAATTAATATTCCATCCGTCACTGATCCGTATATTTCCGCTCACATTGAGAGTCTGGGTATACTTATATGGATAGCGCATGTGCTTGTAGTTGAATTTTCCGCTTGTGTTCTCCCGCATCGAGATACCATAGCCAAAGGTAAGAGACCAGGGCATGGAGAACTTCATATACCCGTTTTCATCCGTTTCGGCTTTTCCGCTCTTTTGAGCTCCATTCTTCCCCTTCTCCATATCCGGATCAATATTACTCTCTATATTAGTATCCGTTCCTTCGTCATCTCCCTGTGGGTTATTTTTCTTGTTTTTATTTTTACTCTCCTGGTCTTCATCACCATGATGAAAGAATTTCTTGATCTTATCAGGTGTCAGCGTATAGGAAATATTCTGGGACATCCCCTGGAAACGAGGGAAACGTCCTTTTCCAAACTCTGTATGATTACTGACATAGGGGTCTCCGTTCTGGTCCAGCTCATAGGCGTATGTAGAAAACATACCATTAAAATTAAAGGTATAATTTTTCCACCACTTCAATCGCATACGCACCGACAAGTCACTCCACCGGTGGTAGCTGGCTGCCGCATTGTAGGACATCGTCGCTCCCAGTTCATCAATCAGACTGATCTTCTTGAATCCGGTAGAATCCTTGTCACTTTTCACTTTCATCTCAAGGTTATTATCTATATCCCAGGTAACGTTTTCCGACCGGCCTTTTCCGGGCACGCTATAGAGACCATCACTATAGGGAGAATAAGACACCAGCGAGACATTACCGTCAGCATCAGTCTTCTGATACGAATCCCAATAGCCATAACGCCGGGCGCCGAAATCAGGGGAATAGCTGAAGGTTACCGTTGGAGTGAACACATGGCGGATAGCCTGGATCTTGTCACCGAAGATCTTCTTGTTGGGTACCCAGAAACCATACACCTTTGTACTCGCTCCTACACTGAAATTCCAGTTGTATATGTTATGCAGCCCATACGTCGTGTCGCAGACCTCCGTCTGACGGGCTTCATCCCAGGACCGCATGATTTTATTCGTATACATCCGGTCGGTAAAATTAAAACTCGGATTAATATTGATTGCATTGAACAGCGTAAAGCTTGCACTGATTGGAATCGTATGCTCCCACCCGTTTTTCCAGTCCTTTATCAGGTTCGAATGCAAGAACCTGTCTTCAGTGGTATTGATCGAATTACTGATCTGACCAGTATAGCTCATGGCAATCTTCTCATACCAACGTTCCTTTCCCACCAGATGTTTACGGCGGAAAGGATAGAAACGGGCCAGACTGATGCTCAGATCGGGCAGGGTCATCGCCAGGGAAGAGTCTCGCATATTCTGAGACAGATTGGCGGTGGCACTCAGAGACAATCCGATGCTGGAGAAACCTGTGCTCCAACTCACGGAAGAGGTTCGAGTGCTCTGCGTATAACTTTGCGGATTATACAAACTGGTCAAGTTATTCTTCTCATAACTGGACGTAGCAAAGTTGACACTCGCAGAAAGAGAACTGAAAGGATTTGCTTTCGCATCCTGCCGGTGGCTCCACTGGATCTTGAAACTTTCCTGCTTTGCATAGTCCGGCATCCCCTTATCTCCCGTCTTGGTGTTCTGATAACTGAGATAAAAACTGCCGCTATAGCGGTAACGCTTACGGTAATTGGTAGCAGCACTCAATCCCCATGACCCTTCTGTATAGATTTCTCCCAGAAGTTTTAAATCCCAGTCATCATTAACTGCAAAATAGTATCCCCCATTACGCAGATAGAATCCACGGGCATTCTCATCACCATAACTAGGCATGATGAATCCGGAGGAATAATGCTTGGTAAAAGGAAAGAAACCATAAGGAATAGCAAAAGGTAAAGGTACATCTGCTACAACCAGATAAGCCGGGCCGAAAATCACATCCTTGCCCGGACGTACCTTCGCACGGGAAAGGGCTATATAAAAATCAGGATCCTGTTTATCACAAGTAGTATAACGGCCATGCTGAAGATAGATGATACCCGTAGAATCACGCTTGGAGAGTTTACCGGACAGATAGCCTTCATCCTGGTGAGTATAGACCTGGTCCACCAAAGCTTTCTTAGACTTATAGTTAAAAGCAATAGTATCCGTCTGGTATTCGTCCTGTCCTACCTTGAAAACAGGCTTTCCCTTCACTCCACCCTCAGCCGTGGAATCTTTTGTACCATGAGCTTGCATCAAATCATGATCCATATTCATTCTGATCCTATCGGAAGTCAGGTTATAATTCTCGTACTTCACATTGGAATTACCATATAAATAGGCCATTTTCCGGTTTGCATCATAAACGATGGAATCATCCGCCTGATAATTAATAGGGGCATCTATACCACCAGCCTTTTTCCGATTGATAGAATCCAGCCGGATCGAATCATCAATGATCTTATTGTGATGGTAAATAGCTAATTGCAGTGAATCCATTTTAGTCGTATCCGCAACGATATGGCCGGAAGAATCCCGCTTCACGGAATCCCGTAAAGCGACAGAATCAGCAGTTACTGATTTTTTCTTCCTTTTTAAAAAAGGCATATTGGGCACTGCCATCATATACATGAAGGCGCACAACAATAGAAATATAACTGACTTTCTTCTCATTGACAGAGTGCAAAGTTACTAAAAAGTTGCCAGTCATGAAATCGCATCCTGTTTTTTTTCCTCTCTGAACCAGATTTAACTTTTACCTTGTATATTTAACTTACTTCCCAAACAGGAAGATCCACGGGCACCTACTCAAACTGCTTTTCCCACGAGCGAAAACGCTCCAGCCCTTTTTCACCAAATTTCACCAGACTATGCTCCGCCTGTTCCCTGGTCTTTTCCCGTTCCGGATGTGTTTTCGAGTAGAACTTATCTGCATAGCAGATCACTTGCTCTTCAAGCGTCTCAGGAAGGAAATCCCGATGGGGTAATGGCAGATTCTGCCGGATAATCTCTTCTTTGGTCAATCCGGTACCGGTATGCCGCTCACAGACCCGTGCATGACGGGGGAAACCATCCTTACGTAACATCTGTGCACCAATATAACCATGGCAGATATACGGTTCCGTACCGAAGCAACAGATGGCAGGTGCATGACATCTGCAGATGCCTATATCATGAAGCATACCGGCCTCGATCAGGAACTGGCGGTCGAGCCCCAGTTCGGGGTGACTATCACAAATGCGCACAGCACGCTTCATGACCAGCGTGCTGTGCGTGATGAGAATATAACGGAGTTCATTATCCTCCGGATAATATTTATCGATAATCCTCTGATAATTCAAAATAATTCCTGTCAAAACAAGATTCAGGCTTCTGGACGCTGGATATAGCCCAACACCTCACCCTTACGGACCTTAGATCCCTGATGGGCACTAATTTCCACGAGCTGGCCCCCTAAATCTGCAGGGATCATCTGAAATTCCCCCCACGGGGTCTGGAGATAACAGAACACATCTCCCTTCTCATATTCCTTGCCGATATAAGGTTCAACTGCCGGGGCAGCTTCACTATCTCCTTGGAACTCCCAGAACACCTGACCGCGGACAGGAGCAACAACGGGATCAGCTTTAGCATGCTTGAAAGCCACGGCCTCCTCTACACTCACCTTGGCACCCATGCGGGCATCCTTTGCCTTCTGCAAGTCGGCCAGGAAATTTTTCTTGGCCTGGCCACTCTTATAGTTGCGATACTGCTCAGGATGCATGGCAAGTTCAAAGAGCTCCTCATCATCCTGGCCATAGTCCCAGCCGTTTTTATCCATTTCCTTACGGAAGTCCGGAAGGGTATCTTTCAGCAGCGTATGAGGATCAACATCCGTAAACTGGCGGCCCTGCTTTTTGGCTAACTCTACCAGTTCGGGAGCAATCTTACCCGGGACACGACCGCTCTTGCCGAGAATCATACCCCACATATTATCATCCATCATCACAAAACGGCCCTTGCCCTGCTCCATGGTCAGAAGATTCATCAGTGCAATATTCTTGGTATACTGACTGAAAGGAGTTACCAATGGTGGATAGCCGACACGCGGCCATACATAAGCCACCTCATCAAAGAGTTTCACCATCAAGTCATCTACGGTATATTCCGGCTCTCCTTTCTTGACTCTCAAATGGTTGATGGTCTGGCGCATGCCCCCAAGATCAGCCATCATACTTCCCATCATTCCGCCTGGCAGGCCACAACCCAGCAAAAGGGATGACATCAACTTGTTCTGCGGATTGATGAAATATCCCAGCCAGTCATCAATAAATTCCTGTGTAAGGGCACGGGCTTTCATATAGGCTTTCATATTAATATCAGGAACATCAAAGCCGTAATGCTTCAACATGCTCTGCACAGAGATAACGTCTGGATGAACCTTTCCCCAGGAAAGTGGCTCAATGGCCGTATCAATAATATCTGCACCGTTCTTGCACACCTCTACAATGGAAGCCATACTCAGTCCCGGACCTGAATGTCCGTGGTACTCTATGAGAATGTCCGGATGCTTCGTCTTGATAATTTTAGTCAACTGCCCTAGAAAACAAGGCTGTCCGATTCCGGCCATATCTTTCAGACAGATTTCCTGAGCACCTGCAGCGATCTCTTCATCGGCAATCTTGCTGTAATATTCTAATGTATGAACCGGCGAAGTAGTGATACACAGCGTACCCTGGGCCGTCATTCCGGCTTCCTTTGCCCACTTAATGGCGGGAGCAATATTGCGAATATCATTCAGGCCATCGAAAATACGGGTAATATCCACCCCTTGCGCCTTCTTGACCTTGTACATCATCTTGCGCACATCATCTGGCACAGGATACATACGGAGGGCATTAAGGCCACGGTCAAGCATGTGAGTTTTAATCCCCGCCTCATTGAGAGGCTTGCAGAAAGCACGTACAGAAGGATTTGGATCATCTCCCGCAAGAAGATTAACCTGTTCAAAAGCTCCACCGTTAGTTTCTACACGAGCAAAACAACCCATGTCAACGAAGACAGGGGCGATACGCTCCAACTGGTCCTTGCGTGGCTGAAACTTCCCTGAGCTTTGCCACATATCTCGATAGACGAGACTGAATTGAATTTTCTTTGCCATATTTCAACGATTCAAAATACCTGAAATCTTAATAATATTGCGAACTTTCCTCCCGCAAAATCGCAGCAAAATTAGGTAAAAAAATCCAAATATCAGATGAATACCAGCTTTTTTTTAAAAATATCATGTGTTTATGCACAAATGAAGGATGATGTGCATAAAATGGCAACAGAATCATTTCAACGAAGATTCTTTCGTCAGATTATGATTCATGAAACGATATTCTGCCATCTTTTCAAACTTCGTACCTTTGCGCCCATAATTGGCATAAGGATAGATGCTGATACCCCCACGGGGCAGGAAATATCCTGTCACCTCAATATATTTCGGATCCATCAACTGGATGAGATCTTTCATGATAATATTCACACAATCCTCATGAAAAGCCCCATGGTTACGAAAACTGAACAAGTAGAGTTTCAGACTTTTACTCTCCACCATCCGCTGGTCCGGAACATAGGAAATACGAATTTCAGCAAAGTCGGGCTGTCCCGTAATCGGACATAAGGAAGTGAATTCCGGACAATTGAACTGAACCCAATAATCATTATCAGGATGCTTGTTCATAAAGGTTTCCAGTACTTCCGGAGCATAGTCCATTTTATACCTGGTCTTTGAGCCTAGGGCTTTCAGCCCTTCCGACTTTCTGCTGCCATCAGCATTGGCAGTAACCTGATGATTAGTTTTCTCCATGATCTGTCTTTATTTATTTTTAAGGCTTACACTTTTTTCTCTTCAAGAATTTTCACGCCGGCCCTTATTCGGTTTTTCCTCCCCAAAATCTGATCTGTCTTTTATATTATATCAAACCTCTCACACCTGCCAGATTTTCCAGACACTATAATTGATCCCATCATCGTATGTATCCATCCGCTCATGTTTTTTCAAAGCTTTGACCACACGGATCGTGACCGGAAGGCAAACCACTTCATACATCGTCTTCAGAAAAACCTGCAAGATCATTACCTGTGGAAGCACTTTCGCAGGGATCACGCCCCCAAGGGCAAGCGGGAAGAAAATGAGAGAGTCAAGACTTTCTCCCGCAACTGTACTTAAAACCGCACGGGCCGAGAAACGCTTTCCTTGATCATGGATCTTCATTTTGCTCATGACATACGCATTCGCAAAACTCCCTACGATAAAAGCCAGGAAAGAAGCGGCTGTAATACGGGGCGCCAGGCCGAAAATAGCATGGAAACCGGCATCATTCGTCCAATAAGGAGCACCAGGAATAGCATCACAGATTGCTCCGAAGGCCACAAAAAAGAAATCCATGGCAAAACCTATCCAGATCATCAGACGGGCTTTACGGTACCCCCATACTTCGCAAGTACAGTCATTAATAATATAACTGATTGGAAAGACCAGCAACCCACCGGTCAAACTCAGGCTCCACGGACCAATATTCAAGACTATTTGCTTTGTTTCCAGAATGTTTGCTGTAATCAAACAGACACAAAAGACAATGCTGAAAAGCATAAACATCACCGTCACCTTCTCCGGTCCCTGAGGAGAGACCTGGCTTTTATTCTTCATTTTCTTGTTTTTAACGAGGTTTTACAAGCACTCTTAGAATGATGGATCCACTCCTCCAACAGGACAGATGGAAACATCCTGATCACAAATCGGAAGGCAAAGTTACTGATTTTTTCCGACAATTACGTAAGATTCAGAATTATTCCTTATATTTGCAAGGAATAATTACAAAAATCTGTTGGCCTTTGCCTAAAAGGTCTTTTTAACTTACATTATAATGAGAAAGAAAATTTTATCAATGTGCCTGTTTGCTTTGTTCACTGCAAGTGCAGGTGCCCAGAATGTAGACTATGTCATCACTGGTGATGCCCCTCAAGGCAGTGATTCCGTTTACGTTTTATTCAACGGAACAGGTAAACCGGATATTTATCCTGTAAAAGACGGTAAATATCAAGTGAGTGGAAACAAGCCCCTGAACACATTTATCACTGTTGCTTTCAAGAATGGAGAAGCGACCGCCGTGGTGAATGACCGTACACCCGTGAATATCGAAAGTGCTTTCCATCTTTCGGGATCTCCACTTAATTTGCAGTTTGCTGAGATTCAGAAAAAACTCGAAAGCTATAATGCTAAAGAACACGAACTCTTCACGGAATATCAGGATGCCCGTAAGGACAATACGGCCGAAGGACAGACAAAACTGAAAACTATCATCGGACAACTTGACCAGTTGGACCAGGATATTCAGAACATTGTACTCGACTATACCGCGAAGCATAAGGATGATGTGACCCCAGCCTATATTCTGAGAGCCAGTGACATCTATGGGTATTCTTATCCCCAACTCAAGGAATTATGTGCCCCGTCTACCGGATACTACAACTCCCCCATGATGGAAAGGATAAAAGATCAGTTAACTTCTCTCGCCAAACGCCAGCCGGGTGTGAGCTATACCGACCTGACCATGCAGGACCTGCATGGCAAGACGGTAAAACTATCCCAATGGGCCGGGAAGGGCAAATATGTGCTGGTAGACTTCTGGGCATCATGGTGCGGTCCCTGTCGTGCTGAGATGCCAAATGTCGTCAACAACTATAAGAAGTATCATGCCAAAGGCTTTCAGATCGTGGGTGTATCCTTCGACTCCAACGCTGGAGCATGGAAATCTGCAGTAGAAAGATTAGGCATGACCTGGCCACAGATGAGTGATCTGAAAGGCTGGAAGAACGCTGCATCCCTGGCTTATGGGATCAATTCCATTCCTTCAAATATTCTGCTGAATCCAAAAGGAAAAATCATTGCCAGTGATCTGCGCGGTGAAAACCTCGGCAGCAAATTGAAGGAAATTTATAAAGAATAGCAACCGGGCTCACATGATCTGTCCTCTGGGCGCAGGTCTTCAGCACGGTCAAATAAATATCGAACGGGCGGCTCACTTCTGAATGTGTGAGTCGCCCGTTCTTTCCATATCACCGTCCCTCTGCCGACTTTGCCGGAGATCCAAAAGTATCTTTCTTTATTTTTTTTCTACTTGCCCTTCCGTCTCTTTATCACGGTCTGCAACATTGGTACCCTGGGTTGGAGCCAGGACTTTCTTAAAATCGGTAATACCGATCTTTACAAGTATATCATACCATTGAAGGAGTTTTTTGATGTCACTGTCATGTACACGGCTCTGATCCCAGTTAGGCAAGACTTTAGAGAAATATTCACGCCGATCCGCAGCACTTACCTTACGGTAATTGAAAGACAACGCCTGCAGGTTCTCTTGTTTTCCGATATTCTCCAGGACCTGCCATAAAGGCACATCCTCAGCATCCGTATACATTGCTATATCGCCAAGACTAGTCACGCGGTCAGTAGCAAAAGCCGGTAAACGGTGATGCGTGTCGTCAAGCGTTTCAACGATTAAATTACTCTTTCCACGTGATACCAGTTTGTATAATCCTGGTCTTCCGGCAATCGAAAGTATAGTTTCCATTGTTCTTATTTATTAAAAATTATTTTATAATTGATGATTCTCATTCCAACAGGTACTCTTTTTTATCTTATCGGCCATTGTGCTAAGGTCTGAAACAGGCGTTCTACCTCCCCCTTCAGATCCACTTTTCCATCATTGATAATGACCAGATCACTGCGCTTTTCTACCTCTTCCTGTGGCAGTTGACTTCTGATCCATTGCAGGGCTTTTCCCCTGCTGATGCCGTCACGAGACATTACCCGTTGAATACGCACTTCCATAGGAGCAGAAACACAAACGACAACATCCATATTCACGCGGCGGTTAAAGCCACTGTCAAAGAAAATAGCACTTTCCAGCCAGTCTTTACCACTCCTGACAAAATCGGAGGCCACCACTGGATGAATGACATCGTTCAATGCTTGTCTGTGCCCCTCATTGTTCAAAAGGTACCGGGCAAGCACTTTTTTCTGCAAGACCCCATCCTCGTACACCTTCTGACCCGTCAGCAAACTGATAGCGTCTTGCAAAGCCTTATCGCCAGCCATTAAGCGCTTGGCGGCGGCATCACAATCATACACCTGAATCCCTCTGCCAGCAAGCATCCGGCAGATATAAGACTTGCCACTCCCGATTCCTCCCGTTATCGCAATCTTCATGATGTTGTTCCTTCCCCGATCAGATCTTACTCGTTTTCTTCAATCAGATAATCCACCTGATTCATGTCCAGATGAGGTTTCATGATTCCATGAGGGAACATCTTCAGATGCAATTTGCAGTTCTTTGCTGAGTCAGCAACAATCTCCTTATAATCAGCAACCACAGAAAACTGGTTCGGATGAATTGTACGGAACATGCTCGCCCCGATAATAAACCTTACCTTCACCTTACCCGGAAAAGTGCGAAGCATCTTTCCGGCAGGCATGTTGACGGCCGTAATCGGCACATCCATGCTCTCCTCAGTCAAAATATCGGGGAACAAGGCAATCCGCACCCTGTCGGGCACAATCTTGACCCCTCTGATACTTTTCAAGGACACCATACGATAGACCGTATCCGTAAAATTGGTTATATACAAATTCTCCGTGCTCACGGAATTGACCCGATCCAGCAAATGACGGTTTGCATAGATGGTTACCTTCTCCGGCCAGAATTCCACCTTCGAAAGATAATAGCTCTCACCAGGAACTACTCTGCCAGACATCCGAACAGGTACCACTTTAGAAAGCCCAAAATTAAAATAGAAATCTAATGTTCCCGGTTTCAACTGGGTTATTCTCGACGATTTGAAAAGTTGGACGTAAATTGCAGCCTTAACGTCACCGGAAGGTACACTGCCATGTCCCATATCCTTTTCAGCATAGTCCGAAAAGGAAACTGATACAGGCTGTATCTTCTTCGTTGTGGAATAAGCCAGCAACTGGAAGCCTTTGTCCCTGATAGTGACATAAACGGTGTCTTGCAGAGGACCGGTAATCACTGCATTACGAGGTACACCTGTAAGACGGAGTTCAACAGGATACTCTTCCTCATAGGTTCCATTCAGCGACATGAGCAGCCAAAAAGTTGCGCTCAAGGCTAAAAAGAATAAAAAAATCAGAAACTCCTTACTGATGATGCGCTTAGGCAAACTCAGCAAGAAGTCCCTGACCCACTGAAATATGTGCGATGCGCTACGCATTCTTTACTTGGCCTGGTTCTGCGAAGCAGAAGCCGGGTTAGCAAATACATAATTCTTGTCTACTGTAATCACTACGCCATGTGCAATTTCGAGGTCAATGGTGTTACGGGCTGCATCGATATGCTTCACCTTTCCATAAATACCCCCTCCGGTCACAACTTCAGATCCTTCTGAAAGAGCATTCTGAAATTTGCGAATTTCCTTCTGCTTCTTCTGCTGAGGGCGAATCATAAACAACCACATGATCACGAAGATCGCAATCATCATGATCAGGAAGCCCATTCCTCCTCCTGCAGCACCCTGCTGAGCTAATACTAATGATGTCATAATCCTTGTTTTCTAATTTAAATAAATAATTTTTGATTGATTCCTTTTCTCATGGAAGAACGATCTTCTTCCTTTCCAACTTAACAATCACTTTTCACCTTCCGGTTCAACTTGATTGTCTGTTTTTTCCACTGCATGATCAGCAGAAGGAGTCTGAGCAGATTCATCCTCCTCCTTGTCTACCGGCGCATCAGGCTTTTCCACGCCCTCTTCTCGGGGAGCAGACGGCTCAGTTTCCTGATGCTTAAAATTAAGCAACTGGTTCTCTTCATCCTGTATCCGCAGGCGGCGCCCCGAAGTTCCCCTGGGCGTCCGCTTTTTCTCTTCAGGATACACACGAGGACGAGGTTCGCTCATCGGCTTTGCCATCTTCCCCGTTTCATTTAAATGACGGGCAATGGCATCCAACATACCATTGACATATCGCCCACTCTGATAAGTACTGTACAATTTGGCAAGATTGACATACTCATTAATTGTTACACTTATCGGAATATTCTGGAAGGTCAGCATCTCAGCTATGGCAATCTGCATGATAACCACATCCATATAAGCCAGACGGGAAAAATCCCAGTTACGACTCGCCTCGCTCATATAATGCTGATAATTATCGGCATTGAGAATAGTAGCTCTAAACAACTTTCTCGCAAAATCACGATCTTCTTCATCCTTATACTCCGGAAGCAGTTCCTGCTTGGAACCTTTTTCCGGGTCAAAACGCTTGATGGTCTTGAGGACAAATGTATCTACAATCTCTTTATCATCATTCCAATAAAGGCTTTTATCTTCCAGAAGGGCATCCAGATCCGAATTCTCCTGAATGTTCTGCTTATAGAGTTTACGCCAGAATTCCCGTTCTGCCTCATAACTCTCATCCGGGCCAGCAAGATAGTCTTTATACAGATCGCTCTGCTGCATCTGAGAAAGTAATTTCCGTACAAACTCCAGATCATCCTCCCATGTCGTCTTCTGGTTAGCCACGAATTCTGAAAGCATCTTGTTCTCTTCCAGTTGGACAGCAAACTTGTTATATGCGAATTTTTGTGATGGAGGTTCCTTTCCTTCACGGGCAGCACGGGCAGCAAGTATTTCTTCTTGACTGCGTGCCTCCTTGGTCACGGCTACAATAAGGGCCAGCAGGTCATTATATAAATCATACGCCTTAGAAAGACTAAAAAGTAATTCTTTCTCGGCATTATCAATATTCCGGTCTCCGTTTTGATAGTATGCGTAGGTTAACTGAACTATCTTGATACGTATTAACTCTCTGTTAATCATCTCGTCTAAATTTGATTCTTTGTTTCAGCACTCAAGCTAACAGTGCAAAAGTAGGAAATTCCAACGTAATATGCAAGAGAACAGTAAGAAATTCAAGAAAATTTAAGGAAAAGTTGCATAACTCATAGAAAATTAGTACCTTTGCACCGCTTTTCAAGATTGAGAAGAGATGGATATGACCTGTCAGGCCACCTCCATTATCTCTCAGTGTGATGGCGAATTAAATTCCAATATTAATTTAGAGTAACACTTAAATGAAAGAGATTACGATTTCAGGTCAGAAGCGTACAGACCTTGGGAAGAAAGCTTCTAAAGAACTCCGCAAACAAGGATTGGTGCCATGCAATATCTATGGTGAAGCTAAAGAAAACGGCCAGCCGGTTGCAATGGCTTTCGCTTCTCCAATGAGTGAATTGAGGAAGATCGTTTACACACCGCATATTTACGTTATCAACATCACCATTGATGGGCAAAAACATACGGCTATTCTGAAAGAACTCCAGTTCCAACCGGTATCAGATGCATTGCTTCATGTAGATTTCCTCGAAGTAAATGACCAGAAACCGATCACTATCGGCATTCCTGTTGAACTCAAAGGTCTTGCTCCGGGTGTCCGTGATGGTGGCCGCATGAACTTGTCAATCCGTAAAATCAATGTTACGGCTCCCTATCAGAATATTCCGGAACGTCTCATTGTGGATGTAACTAAACTGGAGTTGGGCAAGAGTATCAAGGTCGGTCAACTCCATTATGACAATATCGAACTTGCTACCGGCAAAAGCGTAGTTGTTTGCTCCGTGAAGATGACCCGTCAGGCCGTAACGGATGAGACCGCTGCAACGGCTGCAGGTGAAGAGGCTGCTCCGGCAGAGACAGCTGCAAGTACTGAAGCAGCAGCAGATACGAAAGATGCAAAGGCTAAAGAGCCTGCAAAGAAATAAGAATAGCAGGTGTGCTGCAAAAGATAACTCAGCAACACCCTTCACTTCTATTCCGCCGGTCATTGCACCGTAGGGTTAATTATTGATCATGGACAAATACTTGATTTGTGGCTTGGGCAATCCAGGAGATGAATATAACGGGACCCGGCACAATACAGGATTTATGGTATTGGACGCTTTTGCAAAAGCGTCCAATATTTGTTTTGAGGATAAGCGTTATGGTTTCGTCTCAGAAACCTCCCTTAAAGGGAAGAAAGTTTTCCTGCTTAAACCCACTACCTTTATGAACCTCAGCGGTAACGCTGTGCGCTACTGGCTGAACAAAGAGAAGATTGACCAGAAAAGATTTCTTGTCATCTGCGATGACCTGAATCTTCCACTGGGAGAATTCAGACTGAAGGGCAACGGCAGCAATGGAGGACACAATGGCCTGGGAAATATCCAGCAACTCATCGGACAAGACTATGCCCGTCTGCGTATGGGTGTGGGAAATGATTTTCCACGGGGTGGACAGATTGACTGGGTACTGGGGCATTATAGCGAGAAGGACTTGAAAGTATTAGAACCAAGTATCCATACAGCCGTAGAAATCATCAAGAGTTTTATTCTGCAGGGACTGGACGAGACGATGAACACTTACAATCGTTTAGGAAGAGAACATGGCAGAAACAGCAAGAATTGACAAGTGGCTTTGGGCTGCACGAATCTTCAAGACCCGTTCTCTCGCAGCCGAGAATTGTAAGAACGGACGGGTTACCATACAGGGAATACCGGTCAAACCCTCTCATCTGATCAAAAAGGGTGAAATCGTCGCCGTAAAGAAACCTCCGGTTACCTATTCCTTTCAGGTGCTGGATTGCATCGAGCAACGGGTTGGAGCCAAACTCCTTCCAGGTGTATATAAGAATGTCACGGATCCAAAACAATATGAATTGCTGGAAATGAGTCACCTCAGCGGATTTGTCAACCGTGCCCGTGGAACAGGGAGACCAACGAAGAAAGACCGTCGGAACATGGATTCTTTCATAGAACCGGCCTTATTCGGCTTTAATGATGAACCCAGCGAGGATGAAGAAAATGATTATGAGAAAAAGAAACATAATCACTTCTAGGGGATTGCTCATACCTAGGGAAATAATAATTTTAATGGATTAAATCAGGAAAAATATCATGACTCATATTGCCATCTTCGTTTCGGGAAACGGAACAAATTGTGAAAATATTATTCATTATTTTGCTCATTCTCAGAAAGCCGACATTTCTCTTGTATTGTCTGACCGGACAGACTCATACGCCCTGACCCGCGCAAAGGAAGCCGGCGTGCCAGTCACTGTGGTGCCGAAGGTACAGTTCATGCAAGAAAACGTCCTCCTCCCCATTCTGGAAAGGTACCATATCAACTTTATCGTATTGGCAGGTTTTCTGCTGCTGGTACCTGCTTTCCTGATCCAGGCCTATCCTCATGAAATCATTAATCTCCACCCTGCTCTACTGCCTAAATTTGGGGGCAAGGGAATGTGGGGGCATCATGTCCACGAAGCCGTCAAGGCAGCAGGAGAAACTGAAACAGGGATGACCGTCCACTGGGTGAATGAGAAATATGACAGTGGTCAGATCATCGCTCAATATACAACACCATTAAAACCCGAGGATACTCCTGATGACATTGCTGCAAAAGAACATATCCTTGAAATGAAATATTTCCCGGAGGTCATAGAAAAGGTCATCAGCAAACTCTCATAATTTCTTCCGAAGACTGAAAAGGGCTGTCTTGATCATATTAAATTCATCAAGACAGCCCTTTTCAGTTAAATTCTTAGTCCATTGGCCTTCCGAATCCACCACCCTGTTCATGGTGATGTCCCCCCTCGTCAGGAGGTGGTGTTCCCTTAAAACGAGAATCATGGAAATCGGGATGTTCTCCCATTTTGTGCATCTGCTGCCGTGATTCCTTGTTTCCAAAAACATTCAGGCGATAAATGACATGGAGCATGGCATAACTATTGATGCTGTTATACTGAGTATCACTCCTCATTATGGCACTGATGGTCCTGCTGAGGTTGCTCTCATTATGCAAGATGTCATAGAACTGCAAGGTTACCGTCAAGGGCTTGCCCGTCAGGAATCCTTGACCGATCTGGGCATTCCATATCAGTTCATTCGTATTCATAGAAGCATTACTATAGCCCCTGCGGCTGTTCTCGTGAATATCCGAAGCTATTGTCATTCCCCAGGGCAGGGTTATATTAGCTGACATTCCATAAGCAAACTGCCAGGTATCCATATTGCTCTGCTTCTGGAGTTCATTACGGGCATGTGTATAGTTGACAGTACCGTCTGGGCCGATCTCCAGCCAACTGTTACGGAAATCTCCTCCCAACCGTTCTCCAATGGTAAACGTACGTGTAGTGTTCTTTTGAGAATCACTGTTTTTATCCAGACTCAAATAACTCACATAATGATTATAGTTGAGATTTGTAAAGGTATTCACACTGAAATATCCTGTTGTGTCAATAGCTGTGTTAAACATAAAAGCTCCCATAGCATTCCAATTACCATTGATATTCTCCGGAGTGGTCGTTCGGCCGCCTGTTGTCTCGTCATAGGTGACCTTATTACTGATGCTGTTGCTCGTCGTCGAATAATTCACATAAGTCATCAATGCTCTCTGGTGCTTCTGCATATAGTTATTATAGAACAGCCGGAGCGTATTCGTAAAAGATGGCTTCAGACCGGGATTACCCTTCGATATATTTAACGGATCACTGTCATCCGTGATGTCAAGGAGTTGTGACATGGAAGGCTGTGTGGAGGTCCCTCTGTAGTTAACCCGTAAGTAGCTGATCGGAGAAAACTTATAGCGGAAATCGAGCGTAGGGGAGAAATTAGTCACCGTACGTGTCGTATCTACACTCACACCCATATAGTTCTGCTTATATTTTGTGTTCTGCGGTTGCAGCATCACACCTGCATTCAACTGATACTTGCTGCGGATAAGCCTCAACATCAACTGAAAATTATGGATATAGTTCTGATATACGGAATAACGGCTCAGATTATTATCCAGGTAAGTGTCCAAGGCATTCGGCAAGAGATCCAGATAACGGTCCCAGCCACGATAAACGGGCTCTACGCTGGAAAAGAAGTTCTCTCCCAGATGACTGAAATCATAGGTGGAACGGTCACTGCGCGAATAGTTATAGGTAAACTGATAACTGAACTGCAAGTAGGTCGCTTTGGCAATCGGCTCACTGTAAGTACCTTGCAGACTGTAACTGCGATTCTTTGTCGGCATAAGATTATACCGGTTGGTCTGATAGGTAGAATCTAATCCTAAAGCTGTCTTCATCAGATAAAGATGCACGGCATTAGTCGTCAGGCTCGTGGAACTGCTCTCTCCTATACTCCCGTCTGCCCGCAGAGTGAAATTTCGACCCTTATTGTTCAGCTTCCGGTTATACTGTAACATTCCTGACAGATTCTTGGAATCACTATAGGAAATACCATTATTGTCCTGTGTGTTCACCATCAGACTATCCTGTGCCAGCTTTTTGATAGACTCCTCAGAAAGGGGATCCGAAACATACAGGTAAGGATCCTTATTATAGGAGGCAGACATGGATGAAGAACGACTGTCATTGGTAGAATAAGTAAAAGAAGGACGGAACATAATATCCGTCATCGTATCAGGATTCCATTCCAGCCTTGCCCGACCATCCCAACTGTTTGAACGGGTGTAACTCTGACTGAGAGAATTTGAGAAAGCCCCGGTCTTGCTGACGAAGTTTTCGCTCGAAGTCTTTGTATTGACATCCCCATCAGAATGGTTCCAGCGCACACTGGCATCAATAGCTATCTTATTCTTGATCTCATAATTATAATTGCCACCAATCATCTTCGTCGTATTCAGTCCCTGCTGTCCGCCGCCAAAGAAGCCACGGCCTCCACCGGGAAAGCCCATATCATTCACGTTGTTGGCATTGGAAAAGAGCATGAACCTGCTCTTTGAATTGAAGTAAGCTCCCATGATCCTCCCGGCATAGCGGTCATGAGTACCGTATGAAAGATCTATATTGGAGAACATTCCCTGATGCATCCCCTTCTTCAATCCGAAATCCAGCACCGTCTGCTCATTTCCATCATCAATACCCGTAACCTTTGCTAAATCACTCTTCTCATCGTATGCCTTGATCTTATCAACGATAGAAGTAGGAAGATTCTTCAAGGCCGTTTTCGTATCCCCCGTCATGAATTCCTTTCCGTCAACGAGGATCTTCTTGACCGTCTTGCCATTGATCGTGATCGTCCCGTCATCACTCACCTGGGCACCGGGAAGTTTCTTGACAAGCTCCTCCACCACCGAACCTTCAGGGGTTCGATAAGCTGCGGAATTATAAACAAAGGTATCCTCCTTGACTACTACTTTCGCGGCATGTCCGAGGACGGTAGCCTCCTTCAACATGATAGCATCAACTCCCAGGGATACTTTCCCCATAGCCAGATCCTTATCATCCTGAATGACTATTCTTTTAATACTGGTATGGTACCCCACACTGGAAATCTTCAGCAGATACTTGCCATTCTGAGGCGCAGTCAGATGGAAGAGTCCCTTCTCATCCGAAAGGGCACCCCCCACATACGTACTATCCATTTTCAACAGTTGGACAGTCACTTGCCCCAAGGGATCCTTGGAGCTCCGGTCTTCTATCAGACCTGAGATCAACCGGTTCTGTGCAAACGACGTGGCCGATAAGCTGATCAGAAATAACAGGAGAAATAACTTTCTCATTGATCTATTCTTTTTAATAATTACTCTCTTTAGACGTTCTTTTTCCCGACTCGTTTAATCTTAACCTCAAAAAATAATCACTTTCTTATCGCTTTTTCGCTAAAATTATCTATATTTGCCCTTAGAATGTTTACGTTAATCCGTTATGGAACAGAGAATCATATTATCAAAGCATTTTCAAATCGAACTTGCAACCATTATCTCCGAGTGTGATCACGACAGGATATTCGTGCTGACAGATGAGACCACAAAAGTTAAATGCTGGCCTCTCCTCAGACCGCTTCTCAGCCTGCGACATGCCCAGACTATTACCATTGGTGTCTCTGACACCCACAAGAACCTGGAGACCCTCGCAAACGTATGGAAGTCATTAGGGGAAAAGGGCGCTACCCGACATTCCCTGCTGATCAACCTTGGCGGGGGCATGGTCACCGATCTCGGCGGATTCGCAGCTTCTACTTTCAAACGGGGACTGAACTTCATCAATATTCCGACTACATTACTGGCCATGGTAGATGCTTCCGTGGGTGGGAAAACCGGCATCAATTTCAATGGACTCAAGAATGAAGTCGGTGTCTTCAATGATCCGAAATTCGTCATTCTGGATACTTCTTTTCTGAAAACGCTTGACGACACTAATATTCGCAGTGGTTATGGGGAGATGTTGAAACACGGATTGATCTCCAATGAAAAGATGTGGGCCGAACTCCTGAAGTTTGACCTGGCACATCCTGATCTGGCGAAACTGCAGACTATGGTGGCTGATTCTGTAGCCGTCAAAGAGCATATCGTGAAAGAAGATCCACACGAGATGGGTATCCGTAAAGCACTCAATTTCGGACATACCTTTGGTCATGCCCTGGAATCATGGAGTCTGAAGCGCACACCCATCCTCCATGGCTATGCCGTAGCCTACGGACTGATCTGCGAACTCTACCTGAGTTGTGTGAAGTTACATTTCCCTACAGAAAAGATGCAACAGACCGTCCATTTCATCCGCGAATATTACGGTACCCTCCCCATCACTTGCGATGATTACCCGGAGTTGATCCAACTGATGCATCATGATAAGAAAAACCGTGGTAATGAGATCAATGTCACCTTGTTGGGCGGCATCGGAGATATTCATATCAACCAGACGGTCAGTGAACAGGAAATCAAAGAAGTCCTTGACTTTTTCAGAGAGGGATAGAACAGCATTGAATCATCCGGTCTTGCTGGAGGCATGAGAGGATTTATCTATCCTTTTCCCGCAAGGCGATCTTTTCGGCCTCAGCCCGTGCCGGCTTACCTGTTCCGGTGAGCGGAATATGATCAACATGGAGATAGAGCCGAGGCTCCCAGTAACGGGGCAGGATCTTTTCACAACAAACTTTCACGAGTGACAGGTCTGACGCCTCCGTAAGAAGGACCACAACTTCACCAAATTTTTCGTCAGGCCGTTTCGTAATCAGATAAGGGGAATGAAGGACGGACTTTAAAGTTTTTTCAACCTCTTCCATCTGAATCTTTATTCCCCCACTATTAATAACATTATCCTGCCTGCCCAGGATTTTGAACTGTACACGACCATTCCTCGTATCTGAGGGCATCGGACGGAACTCCACCCGGTCATGGGTAACCAGAGGGCCTTCATGTACCAGTGGTGCATTGACAACCAGACAACCATCTGCATTTCTGCTCACCTCCACACTTTCAAAGGGCGTATACCATTCACTTGCCTCCGGTCCGTTCAATCGACGAAGGGCAATGTGTGAAAGTGTTTCTGTCATGCCATACGTGCTCCATACAGCATTAGGGAAATGTATCAGTTGCTGCTCCAGAGCCTCATCGATACTTCCTCCCCCGATGATCAGATGTTTCACTCTGCGGAGAAGTGAGGCTTCCTGAGGGATCTGCAGTGAATTATAAACCTGTAAAGGAACCATTGCCGCAAAGATTGGAGCAGGAAGACTCTTCTTCCATGACGGAGGATAGGCTACCTTATGCAGAGCAGAAGGCAGCAACTGATTTCTCCGGGTAAAAGGAAAATTTCCCCTCTCCGGGATGCAGGACTCTTCACCCGTAGCCGTAGACATTGCCCGAGACGGTGCAGGTGTCTCCCAGAGCGTTCCACCTCCTTCCAGGAGAGTTCTCAACGGATGTCCGGAGGGAGAGACCTCCAGGAGTTTCAGATTCCTTTCAATACTCCTCACTACCATCATTTTACCGGCAATATAATCAAGATTCATGCAGAGTAAGGCACTGTCCCCAGGCTGCAGGCCAAGAAAATTACAGGTGATACGAGCACTATTCAGCATTTTCTGTTTTGACACCCATATCGGTTTCGGTTTGCCTGTCGAGCCACTGGTGTGAACTAAAAGTTGCGGACAACTCTTGTTCCATTCAATCAGAAATTCTTCTAAGGTCATTTATCCTCCCTCTCTCTTCCCATCTCTTCCTATCTTTTTCAAAAAAAGAGACAACTATTTTACATCCTTTTTATACCAGAGTTGGTCGCCTTCCATCTTCAGAGGCATCGGAATATTATCCATAAAGAGCAGACCTGTCCCCAGCCCCTGGGGGAAAGTAATATGCGGACCGTACATAAGGGCTGCAAAATGAGAAACCGCATTCAGGCCCACATTACTTTCCAGAGCTGAAGTTATCCAGGTCCCGATACCCCGCTGGCGGGCCAGATCTGTCCATTCTTTACAACCGGCCATTCCTCCATGCAGACTAGGTTTTAAGACCAGATAAGCAGGATGAATCGTATCCAGCAGCTCCTCTTTCATATTCTTCATATTGACACCGATGAGTTCTTCATCAAGGGCAATAGGAAGCGGAGACTCTTTGCACAAACGTGCCATTTCCTTCCATTGATGCTGCCTAATGGGCTGTTCTATCGAATGAAGGCCATAACCGGCCAACTGTTCCATCCTTTGCAAAGCATTCTCAGGGGTAAACCCTCCATTGGCATCCACACGCAACTCCACATCTTCCTTTGAGAAACGTTCCCGGATATGCCTGACCAGTTCTATTTCACGATCAAAGTCAATTGCCCCGATCTTCAATTTCACACAGTGGAATCCCTGGTCCAACTTCTCTTCAAGTCGCCCGAGCATCTCTTCGAAAGTGCCCATCCACACCAGGCCATTGATAGGAATGCCCTCTTCCCCACGGGCGAAAGGGGTATCAAAAAGGGCCGTAGACCCGCCGGCCTGAAACTGTGCGAAAGCGGTCTCCAGACCAAAAAGGATAGAAGGATAAGGGCGTAACATCTCGTATGGGATTTTCCCCAATTGCTCCACCATCATGCAAATATGCTGCAAAGTACGGTCATACTGTGGACCTGCATCACAGGACAAGTCCGGTAATGTAGCACATTCTCCCACCCCTTGCACACCAGGACGGTCATCAGAAGTAAGAGTAAGATAATCACTCCTGCGTGTCGTATACACCCCACGGGAGGTCCCGGCAGGGTGTATGAAATGGAGCGTCCGCTCCGAAATCCGGATATGATACATAGACATGATATGAATAATTCAGATCCTTTTATGGAAACTGGGGGTACTTGTCGAAATCAGGTTTCCTCTTTTCCAGAAAGGCACGTCCCCCCTCCTGAGCCTCATCGAGGGTATAATACAGCATTGTGGCATCCCCTGCCAGTTGCTGAATGCCCGCCTGACCATCCAGTTCAGCGTTGAATCCGGCCTTCATCATACGCAGAGCCAGAGGAGAACGTTCCATCATCGTCTCTGCCCATGAAACCGTCTCATCTTCAAGTTGGTCAAAAGGCACTACCTTGTTCACCAGTCCCATCTGCTCAGCCTCCTTTGCAGAATACTGGCGGCATAGGAACCAGATCTCTCGAGCTTTCTTCTGACCTACGATCCGGGCCAGATAAGAGGCACCGAATCCGGCATCGAAAGAACCGACCTTTGGTCCGGTCTGCCCGAAAATTGCATTTTCGCTGGCAATCGTCAGGTCACAGACAATATGCAGGATATGTCCGCCACCGATAGCATAACCGTTGACCATCGCAATCACGGGTTTAGGAAGATACCGGATCTGCATCTGGACGTCCAGGACATTCAAACGGGGAACACCGTCATCTCCTACGTATCCGCCGCATCCCTTGACGTGCATATCACCACCGGAGCAGAAAGCCTTATCTCCTGCACCGGTGAGAATCACCACGCGGATATTCATCGTGTTACGGCAATAACTGAAAGCCTGACTCATCTCCCAGACGGTCAAAGGCGTAAAAGCATTACGGTAACGTGGACGGTTAATCGTGATCTTGGCGATATGATTATATTCTTCAAAAAGGATTTCCTTGAAATCAAACCCCGGAATGGTTTTCCATTCCCTCTTCTTTTTCTCTTCCATAGCATTTCTCCTTTAAAATAGTCGTTAATAAATCTTCATATTTCAAAAAGATGGCTCCTCCTCATTCATCATTCTCCCTCAGCTGAAGGATTCTGCGAGGACTGTTGTTTAAAATAATCCTCAAGAACTTTCGTATCCGTTTCCGAGTCAGTGAATACTTCCAGCAGCATCGGACGATTCGTTTTCCGTGTCAGGAGCTGGACGATGCCTGCCTGCATATCTTCTTTTGAATGAGCCTGGAAATAGCCGACATCATTCTGCGTGCAAAGTCCGCGGGCAGTCGTATGATGATCCGCCCTGACCAGTCTTTCTCTTGCAGGACTGGCATGGAGTCCGGAAAACTGGTTAAAGATGGCTCCGCCCCCATTATTCATCAGAATAACACGAAGGTTACCTTTCAGGTTCTGGTTCCAGAGTGCATTCGCATCATAGAAAAAACTCAAATCGCCCAGGATACAGAACACTTTATCCTTACAGATAAGTGACATGCCTGCAGCCGTTGACAAGGATCCATCTATCCCATTCACGCCCCGGTTGCACCACACATGATGTCCCGCAAAGATATTGGCAAGCCGGATTGCACTGCTGTTGCCATATTGCACTTGATAATCATAGTCGACATCCTCGATCTGCTCTTCAAAACATTTCACAACGGCCATCTCTGAATAGGCCGGCTCATATTCAGCTGCACGCCTCTCAGCAATATCCAACGCCTTTTTCCAAGTTTGATGAAAAGGCAGGCCTTCGCTTCCCTTATTCTTTATTTCTCCGGCAAGATGTTCAAGGAAATCAGCTGGATCGGTCTGGACAGTTCCCTTCAGCGACTTAAAGGTGTCATACACGGTATCCTCCATGGATACCCGCCAGACATCCAGGTCAGGATGCTTTCTAAGAAAACTCTTTAGGCGTTTGCTGACCAGTGTATAGCCCATGAAGACCAGAAAATCAGGCTGATACTGTTCACCTCTGTTTCTAGCGAGGACTTCATCAAAATGCAGGATGTTATAATCAGGTATGCTCAACCGTTCATCCAGCAGGACTGCATAGTCAGAAATAACCCGCAGAGACATTTCCAATCCCTGATAAACAGATGGCGCATCTTGTCCGATGACAATCATCGGACGCCTGGCCTTCATAAACCGATGAATGACAAGGTCCCTTCCCTCTTCAGATATACCACAGGAAAAGGACCTGACCACACGCTCTTCCGGAAGTTTGCTGACCGTATACTCATACAGTGGTTCTGTAATCGGCACGTTGATCTGCACCGGCCCACCCCCCTGGTGAAAGGAGGCCAAAAGTGCTTCATTGACCAGTCGGTTGCAATACCAATGTGCTTCCTCATCCTGTGGTTCCGGCAGAGAGACCGCTTTCAAGACAAAACAGCCCAATGCTTCCCGCTGCGGGATGGTCTGGCCATCCAACTGGTCGATCCACTGTTCAGGCCGGTCTGCAGAAATGACAATCAGGCGCTGATGCTGGTAACGAGCCTCTGCCACTGAGGGAAGGAGGTTCAGGAGAGCGGTCCCGGAGGTCACGCAAACGACAACAGGACCATCCGTATACTGGCATATACCCAATGCATAAAAGCCTGCAGACCGTTCGTCTGTACACGGATAACAGGTAATAGAAGGACAGACGGCCAAGTTGTGCACGACAGGTGAATTCCTGCTTCCGGGACAGACTACCGCATAACGGACACCCTGCCTGACCAGCAGATCAGTTAATATATTGACATTCTCTTTATTGCTATACATCTTTTTTATTCCCTCTTGAAAGTGCTTATAATAATCGTTCCATCGTGCCCAGTTTCGCTTCCGTTTCCTGCCACTCATTTTCACAATAACTGTCTTTCAGCAAGCCTCCCCCGGCATACAGATCACAGTATTGCTCCGTAATCTGCATACACCTCAAGGAGACATAAAGGTGAGTTTCCCCTTGAAAGGAGAGTGGCCCCTGAAATCCGCTGTAATAACGGCGTGGGGCACCTTCATTCTCCACGATAAACCGGCGTGCCTTCTCCTTCGGAAGACCACATACAGCCGGCGTGGGGTGCAAGGCGTCCAGTAGATCTCCTAAATGATCCTGATCAGGAAGGGTAAACCTGAAATCACTCCGCAGATGCAGAAGATCGGCAGCACGTGTCGTATAGGGCTGTGTCTTCTCAAGCCGTATGGAAAAGCGACGGATACAGGTCTCTACATACCCGGCAACGAGAGCTTGTTCATGGACATTCTTTTCCGTCCATAAGACATTCCTTAAAGCATGGTCCCGGCAACCTGGCGAAATATCCCTGTACGGGGTATCGGCCCTCCTCGTTCCTGCCAGGGCCATCGTCTGCCATATCCGTCCATCCCCCTTCAGGAGAATTTCAGGTGTGGCCATCAGCCATGTTCCGCTCTGCCTGGTAGAAACGAGTGCGACAAACAGATGGGGATAGCGCTGACAGGCTTTCTGGAAAAGATCTTCCGGATCCGGAGCTGTCTCCTGATAATGTCTTGCCCGACGGGCAAGAACAATCTTCTCAAACTCGCCAGATGCCAGACGGTCATGAAACGTCATAAAAGTTTTCTGATACCTGTCCCTTTCCCCGGATACATCACGGCCCTTACCGGAGGATACAGCATGATCCTCCACAGGAACCTCTTCCTTTCCCGTCCTGATCTTAAGGATTTCCGTATGGTCAGGAACGAGAAGGAGGATTGGATTTTTATCTGAGGGGACAAACGGAGCAATAACAAATCCCTTACGCCCGTTCAGATCTGACAGCGAATCCAAGAGTACCGGTTGTGATTGTGAGGACAGGCAGACACATTCGTCTTTCCCGGGCAAACGATAAATTGCATAACTATTCATGAGCTGGGGAATGATCCTCCCGGTTTTCTTTCCTATCATCTTTCTGACGACGGGGAACCAACACATAATTGGTGACCTGTACGGTGGAAATCAGGTCACCAGCCTCATTGCGGATGTCAATATGCCATTCGTGTAAGGTGCGTCCTTTATGCTGAAGGCGCCCGTAAGCCGTCACGGTATCCCCTGAAAGGACAGATTTTAAATGATTGCCACTTACATTGATACCTACGCATATCCTTCCCGGACAGATCGCCATGCTGCCTATCCCTGCAAGGTTCTCAGCCAGTGCCAGCGTCGCTCCCCCGCTAAGGAAGCCGAAGGGCTGCTGATTACGGTCATCCACCTTCATCTTGCCGATCAATGTATCTGGTTCAGGAGTGGAAATGAACTCCATGCCTAGTGTTTTGGTGAGTCCGTCTTCCTCCTCCAGGATTTCTCTTTCTTTTTCAATGTCCATGAGTCTGAATTTTGTCTGGCAAATTTACAAAAAAACAAGCATATAAATTAATGAAGGGATCAGATTTTGATATTCTTATGTTAAAAAGGAAGAATGATGGAGAAGTGAAAGCGAATGCTTACGAATGTAAAGGATGAGGAGAAAGATATTCCTGAGGGACGAATAAAAATGATAAAACACACGATGCTTTCGGAATAATTTATTAATTTTGCAATCAAAGTAACAGATAGAAAGCATAAGAAATGAACGTATTAGAACTTAGCGAACAGGAAATCGGACGCAGGCAGAGTTTACAGGAGCTCCGGAAGATGGGAATCAATCCTTATCCGGCTGCAGAGTATCCTGTGAATGCCTTCAGCACAGATATCAAAGCTGACTATAAGGAGGATGAGAAGCGTGAGGTGATCATCGCCGGTAGGATGATGAGCCGGCGGATTATGGGTAAGGCCAGTTTTATGGAGATACAAGATTCCAATGGAAGGATTCAGGTATATGTCACCCGCGATGACATCTGCCCGGATGAGAATAAGGACCTGTACAATAAAGTTTTCAAAAAACTTCTGGACATCGGAGACTTTATCGGTGTGAAAGGATTTGTCTTCAAGACTCAGACCGGTGAGGTCACCGTACATGCACAGGAACTGACCCTTCTGAGCAAGAGCCTGAAACCGTTACCGGTCGTCAAGCACAAGGACGGCGTTACCTACGATGAATTTGATGACCCGGAACTTCGCTACCGCCAGCGTTATGTAGACCTCATCGTCAACAAAGGTGTCAAGGAAACCTTCCTGAAACGAGCTACGGTCCTCCGCACGATGCGTGACTTCTTTGACAAAGCAGGTTATACGGAGGTTGAGACCCCTATTCTTCAGAGCATTCCCGGAGGAGCAAGTGCTCGTCCTTTCATCACTCATTATAACGCTCTGAACCTCGATATGTACATGCGTATCGCCACAGAACTCTATCTGAAGCGACTTATTGTCGGTGGTTTTGAGGGGGTCTATGAGATCGGCAAGAATTTCCGTAATGAGGGGATGGACCGCTATCATAACCCGGAGTTTACCTGCCTGGAACTCTATGTCCAGTACAAAGACTACAACTGGATGATGAAGTTTACCGAGCAACTCCTGGAAACGATTTGCATTGCTGTAAACGGTAAACCGGAAGTCCAGATAGGTGATCATCTGGTCAGTTTTAAAGCTCCTTATCGCCGCATCCCTATTCTTGATGCTATCAAGGAGAAGACCGGCTATGATGTCAACGGTAAAAGTGAGGATGAGATCCGCGAAATCTGCAAGAAACTCAATATGGAAGTGGATGAGACGATGGGGAAAGGCAAACTCATTGATGAGATGTTCGGACAGTTCTGTGAGGGTACCTTCATACAGCCTACCTTTGTCATCGACTACCCGGTAGAGATGTCTCCTCTGACAAAGATGCACCGTTCTAAGCCGGGACTGACGGAACGTTTCGAACTGATGATCAATGGAAAGGAACTGGCCAATGCTTACTCTGAACTGAATGACCCGATCGACCAGGAGGAACGTTTCAAGGAACAGATGAAACTGGCGGATAAGGGTGATGATGAAGCGATGGTCATCGACCAGGACTTTCTCCGTGCCTTGCAGTACGGTATGCCGCCTACCAGTGGCATCGGCATCGGCATCGACCGACTGGTGATGCTGATGACAGGTAAGGAATATATCCAGGAAGTTATGCTCTTCCCTCAAATGAAGCCGGAGCCGAAAATTCCACGGAGCAGCATTACGGAATGGGCTGCCATAGGTGTAACGGAAAACTGGATGTATGTCCTTCGTAAATGTGGATTCAACCTGATCTCTGATATCCGTGACGAGAAGGCACAGGGACTGCAACAGAAGATCGGGGAAATTAATAAGAAATATAAATTAGGCTACGAGAAACCTTCTGTTGAAGAAATCGGCAGGTGGATTGCTGCTGCAGCCGATGCTTCCGGTGAAAAGGGAGCTAACTGATCATTTTCAGACCGGCAGATCATGGAAGCAATTCTCTGCATATCCTCCACACGACAGAATACTTGGCCGGAAGAGGAAGAGATTGCATTAAGAACTATCTGGAGAATGACTTATGTTTAAGGTTGGGAAAATAGCGATAATTGGTGACGGTTCGTGGGCAACTGCCATAGCCAGGATGATCGTGGGGCATACCCATCATATCGGCTGGTATGTCCGCAGGGCTGACCGCATTGATGATTTCAGACGGATGGGACATAATCCTGCTTATTTGTCAAATGTTCCGTTCGATGTCAGGGAGATTTTCTTCTCTGATGAGATTACTGAAATCGTAAACCGCTATGATACCCTCGTCTTTGTCACTCCGTCGACCTATCTGAAAGGTCTGCTCAAAAACCTCAAATCACCATTAAAGGACAAATTTATCGTCACGGCGATCAAGGGGATTATCCCGGACGAGAACCAAGTCTGTTCAGAATATTTCCATCAGGTCTATCAGGTCTCCTATGAAAACCTGGCTTGTATCGGAGGTCCTTCTCATGCCGAGGAGGTTGCACTCAACCGCCTTACTTATCTGACGGTGGCCTGTCAGAATTTAGATAAGGCCAGGATCTTCACACAAGTCCTGAACTCTGATTCCATCCGCACGAAGGTCTCTAGCGACGTCATCGGAATAGAATACAGTTCCGTTCTGAAGAACATCTATGCCATCGCTGCGGGAATCTGCAGCGGACTCCAGTATGGAGACAATTTCCAGGCAGTCTTGATGTCGAATGCCGTACAGGAAATGAACCGTTTCCTGACCGCTACCTACCCTTGTGACCGCTGCATCTACGACAGTGTATATCTTGGTGACCTGTTGGTAACAGGTTACTCCAGATTCTCCCGTAACCGCACTTTCGGTACGATGATCGGGAAAGGTTACTCCGTTAAAAGTGCCCAGATCGAGATGGAAATGGTTGCCGAGGGCTATTATGGCACCAAATGTATGAAGGAAATCAACCGCCATACCCGTGTCAAGATGCTCATCCTCGATGCGGTCTATGATATTCTGTATAACCGCGTGGACCCCGGTACGGAGATCAAACTCCTGGCAGGGGTGTTCCACTAAATAATGAATTCATCAATTCTTAGCGGAATAAGACCGCTAAATAAAACATAACTTTTAATGAAAAATATCAGCTTAGACATTACAAAAGCTACGCCATTTCTGAAAAATGGTGCAGTAAAATCGTATGAGTCAAAGGTTAAGACTGCTCAGGATGCTCTGGAAAATGCCACTTGCGCCGGAAATGATTTCCTGGGATGGCTGCATCTTCCCTCTTCGGTTACTCCTGCTTTTCTCAAGGAAATCAAGGACGAGGCAAGCATTCTCCGTGCTAACTGCGAAGATATTGTCGTGGCAGGTATCGGTGGCAGTTACCTGGGTGCCCGTGCCGTGATTGAAGCACTGGGCAATTCTTTCAGCTGGCTGGTCAATGATGACCAGAAGAACCCGAACATCCTTTTTGCCGGGAACAATATCGGCGAGGATTATCTCTCGGAATTGACAGCTTATCTGAAAGGTAAGAAATTCGGTGTCATCAATATCTCCAAGTCGGGTACCACCACTGAGACGGCTCTGACTTTCCGCTTGCTGAGAAAACAGTGCGAAGCTCAACGGGGCAAGGAGGAAGCCAAGAAAGTCATCGTGGCCATCACTGACGCCCGCAAGGGAGCTGCACGTATCTGCGCTGACAAAGAAGGTTATAAGAGTTTTATCATTCCTGATAATGTCGGGGGACGCTTTTCTGTGCTCACTCCTGTGGGATTGCTGCCAATCGCCTGCGCTGGATACGACATTGAAAAACTCATTGAGGGCGCACGGGACATGGAGAAAGCTACGAGTGCGGACATTCCTTATGAGGATAACTTGTCTGCCCAATATGCAGCTGCACGCCAGGCATTATATACTCAGGCTGGCAAGAAAATTGAAATCATTGAAAATTTCCAGCCTAAACTTCATTATTTCGGAGAATGGTGGAAACAACTTTACGGTGAGAGTGAAGGCAAGGACAATAAGGGACTGTTCCCTGCTGCCTGCGACTTCACGACTGACCTCCACTCAATGGGTCAATGGATCCAACAGGGAGAACGGACGATCTTCGAAACGGTTCTCTCGATTGAGACACCTGATCACAAACTGCTATTTCCTCATGACGAGGATAACCTCGACGGACTGAACTTCCTCGAAGGAAAACGTGTCGATGAGGTCAACAAGATGGCTGAACTGGGTACGAGACTGGCACACGTCGATGGCAATGTTCCGAATATCCGCATCAGCGTTCCGGAACTGAACGAGTATTACGTCGGCCAACTCATCTATTTCTTTGAGAAGGCTTGTGGCATCAGCGGTCTGCTGGAAGGGGTTAACCCGTTCAACCAGCCGGGTGTAGAAGCTTATAAGAAGAATATGTTTGCACTGTTGAATAAACCGGGATATGAGGCTGAAAGCAAGGCCATCCGGGAACGTCTTGACAAAGAAAAATAATCTGTATTCGGGAGACGGGTTCTGCAAATAGGAATTTGTCTCCCGATAATATAAAAACCATCTGAAGAAAAGATTGATAGAGAAAGATAAGGGGTACAATACTCCTCCTTGAAAATCAGGATGATTCGGTAAGAAGATTGATTCGATTTTATTTATAACATGAATAAACAAAACATCCAAGAGGCTTTAAGCCATTATAGAAACCACCTTAAAGCATCTGGACAGAACATCACACCTAAAGAAATAGAAAAAGGTATCCGCTGCGTTTTATTCGATATGGACGGAGTACTCTATAACTCCATGCCCAACCATGCCATTGCCTGGACCAATTGCATGAAAAAATTTGGCATCCGGATGACTGCGGCAGATGCATACGCCACAGAAGGTGCCAGAGGTATTGACACTATACGCAGCTTCGCAAAAAGACAACTGAACAAGGATCTCTCCCTGGAAGAGGCGCAACAGATGTACGATGTCAAGACTGATTATTTCCATCAACTGCCTGTTGCTGAAATATTTCCGGGTGTCATCGAATTGATGCGGAAGATTAAAGCTTCTGGAGTGGACATCGGAGTGGTCACAGGAAGTGGACAACGCCCTCTCATCCAGCGCCTGCTCCGTGATTTCGGAGAGTTTTTCAATGAAACGCATATTGTCACAGCCTACGACGTCAACCGTGGTAAGCCGAATCCTGATCCTTATCTGATGGGACTGAAGAAATGTGGCCATTACCTGCCCTGGCAGGGAATCGTCGTAGAGAATGCTCCCCTTGGTGTACGTTCAGGCGTAGCAGCAGGAATATTCACCGTAGCGGTAAACAGTGGACCACTGCCTGACTCTGCATTGCAAAGGGAAGGAGCTGACCTCGTCTATGAGAAAATGACCCAGTTCTGTGACGACTGGGATACTCTTATGGTAAGTTCCGGAAAACTTTAATCTGCTCTTCTTTCCGACAGTCTTCTATTAGCCTGTAAGAACCGTTTCCCTCTTCCGAAGAGCTACAGCACTACAGCCGTACCACTACAGGTTACCATTAACATGGAATTGGTCTGGCCTACGGTCTCATAATCCAGATCTATCCCTACGATGGCATTGGCACCCAGACGGGCAGCACGATCAGACATCTCTTTCAGGGAAGCATCCTTGGCTTCGATCAAAACTCGCTCATAACTTCTACTTCTGCCACCGAAAAAGTCATGGAAACCTGCCAGCATATCCTTGATGGCATTAGCTCCGATGATGGTCTCACCGGTCACTACCCCTTTATACTGTTGGATGGGGCGTCCTTCAATGGTGGGAGTCGTTGTCAAAATCATAATATCATAATTTACAAAGTAATTTCCCCGCTGCCGAAACAACGGTGACGATCTATATCATAAACCACACAAAACTGTCCAGGGGCTACGCCGTGAATGGGACGATCAAGGTGAAAGAAATAATTTCCATCCCCCAGGTCCTCGACTGTAGCAGAGTTGAATTCCGGTGTGTGACGGATTTTCAGGGTAACCTTCCGATCTGTCACCGGCTCCGTCAGAAAATGAAAATCATGCACCTTGAAGTCTTTCTTGTAAGCTGTCTGCGGATCATATCCATGACTCACATAAAGAATATTTTCCTTCGTATCTTTCTTGACGACGAACCATGGACCACCTCCTAAGCCAAGTCCTTTTCTCTGCCCGATGGTATGGAACCATACCCCTTTGTGCTCTCCGATCTTCCGGCCGGTCTCCAATTCAATAATATCGCCTTTTTGCTCTCCGAGATAACGCCTCACATATTCATTATAATTGATGTTTCCCAAAAAGCATATTCCCTCTGAATCCCTCCGCCGGGCTGTCGCCAGATGTTCCTGCACGGCGATCTCCCGTACTTCGTCCTTGACATAATGGCCAATCGGGAAAATGGCCTTCTCCAGTTGCCAGTCATAGATCTGGGCTAGAAAATCGGTCTGGTCCTTCACCGGATCGGGGCTGGTCGTGAGCCACTTCTTGCCGTCAATGATTTCTGTCTGGGCATAATGTCCTGTAGCTATCAGATCATAGTTGCGTCCCATCTTTTCATCAAAGGCACCAAACTTGATGAGTCGGTTACACATGACATCAGGATTAGGAGTCAGACCAGCCTTGACCTTGTCCATCGTATATTTCGTTACCTGCCCCCAGTACTCCTTGTGACAGTCGACAACCTGCAGTCTACAGTCATACTTCTTGGCCACAGCCGTAGCCATCTCCATATCTTCCTCACTGTTACAGTCCCATGCTTCTTTCTCCTCAGGACCGATCATAATATAAAAACAGTCAGGATGCAGACCTAACCGGGCAAACTCGTACACAACAACACTACTGTCTACTCCTCCGGAAAGGAGTACAGCGATACGCTTGCCTTTAATTTCCTCAATATTCATAGTTGACAAAGATACAGATTTTTATGGTCTGAATCAGAAGAGCACTGTTAAAATACATAAAATCATGCTGAATCTAGGACCATTTTATAA
>DHOX01000055.1:50952-61772 GCA_002409785.1 Prevotella sp. UBA5379
TTACAGTATACCTCTGATTTTAAGGCCTTAAAGTCACAGACCTTGACGCCTGATTTCGGGCGGTATCCTCATGGAGGAGCAATATGCACCATTTTGGGGTACCATAATGCACCATTTTGGTGGGGCGAAATGCACCATATCGATCACAAGTGACTATTGTCGTGAGAATCAGTGACTATGCTTCTTTCTTATCATTAAAAAACAACCATATTATTTGAACCTGAATCTGCCGGCAACGTTCCAAAAGAAGCATCGGATCCACCCGCAACACTCTAAATCGAAAAAAGGATCTCCCGCATCAGAAGATACGGAAAATCCCTCTATTTTTAGAGCCCTTCCAGGCCTTGAATTCTCGATTGCAGATCTACTGGTCAGCTTTATCCCCCTTGGCTGCAGGCTCATCAGGGCCCTTAGTCTCCGCAGGCGTGTCTGCTGACGGATTCTTCACCTTCTTGTCAGTGACCGGAGTGGTCTTTCCAGTTGATTTATCCTGGGCTGCCTCCCGGTTTCTCTGATCAATAGCCTTGATCTGCTGCCTGACCAGTTCCAGATTATCTTTCTGTCTCTGAACTTTCCGGTTCATCTCTTCAATCAGACTGCTTCCCTTCTTGCTGGCAGCATTCAGGAACCCGAGATTATTCTCATAAGTATTAATCTCCTGCTTTAACGACTCATAACGGTGCATCAGCCGGCCACGCTCATTATCCAGCGCACCTTCACCCCGTTCCGCTACATTCTTCAAATTGCTCCTGAAATTCTCCAGACGATGACGGGCCACCGACACATGCAGGTTGGTATAGATCTGGTCAAGGACATCATGATAAGCCTTGTAAACCTTATCCTTTTCTTTATAGGGAACATGACCGATACCATTATATTCACTGACCAGTTCCTGAAGTTGGTCCTGTACTTTATCCCCGGGATTCTTCAACAGATCCTGCAACTTGCCGATAATCTCGTTCTTTTTATCCAGGTTATCGTGCTCTTCCTGATGAGCACCCGCATGAACAGCATTACGAGCTTCAAAAAAATGATTGCAGGCAGAAAGAAAATCATTCCAGAGTTTATCACCCTCTTTCTTAGGAACCATTCCTATCGTTTTCCATTCCTTCTGTAAGGCAATCAGTTTATCGGTCGTCGAATGCCAGTCAGTGCTATCCGTCAAGGCCTGAGCCTTTTCCACCAGAGCTTTTTTCTTCTCAATATTCTCGGCAAACTTAGATTTCAAGCCCTTGAAGAATTCTGCTTTTGCATCAAAGAATTGATCACAGGCAGCACGGAAACGCTGGAAGATCTTCACGTTCATCTTCTGAGGGGCGAAACCTATTTTCCGCCAGTCAGACTGGATAGCGATGATATCCTTCGTATGCTTCTCCCAGTCACCGGCTCCCTTGTTTTCTTCGCCGGCTATAGCCTCCACCTTTTCACAAAGTGCAGTTTTCTTCTCCAGATTATCTTTTTCCTGAGCACGGATCTGCTCAAAGTGTTCCTGATGCTTTTTGTTTATGACCGTCGAGGCTGCCTTGAAGCGCGCCCACACCTTTTCGCGAAGATCCTTGGAGACAGGCCCCGTCTCCCGGTATTCCTGGTGCAGTTCCTGCAGTTGATGAAAGGCACTGATCACATCCGGCACTTCAGCCAGTTTTTCAGCTTCTTCACATAACTTGGTCTTCAACTCAAGATTCTTCTTGAAATCATATTCACGAGCCTCCCGGTTGAGATTGAGCAGATCATAGAACTGTTCCACATACAACTGATAGTTACGCCACAGTTCATTGGCTTTTTCAGGCGGAACAGCTTTTATCTCCTTCCACTCCTGCTGGAGAGCCTTGAAATCCTGATAGGAGTTGTTGGCAGCTTCAGGAGATGTAGCCATCTCCTTGATCTTTTCGATGATTTCCTCCTTCTTTTTCAGATTCTCCTCTTTTTCCGTTTCCTGTTTCTGAAAAATTCTGGCACGCTTTTCCTTGATGATTTGCATCTCAGCCTTAAAGGCTTCCTCCATATCATCAGGGAGTACGGAATAATGATCCGGATCTCCGCCACCGTCAAGATAGGCTTTCATCTTGGCTTCACGGTCAGCATTCAATAATTTGTAGAAAGAGGTCTTTAAATGATCTACTTCTGCTTTGTCAGGATTTTCATTTCCGCGAGCGATCTCAGTCACACGTGCAAGCACATCCTGCCTGCTCGTATAGACCTTTTCTGCAGACTCCTCTTTTTTATCAACTTTTTCTTCTACAGACGAATCTTTCACACTCTTCTGTTCCGGCACAGATGAAGCCTCAGGTGCAGGACCGGAGATAGCTGCATCTTCGGTAACTGGAGTCTGAACTGTGTCGTCTGTGGGATGAGACTCTGTCTCTGCCGTTTCAGCAGAATCAGGAGCCGTTTCAATAGGTTGATCTTTTTGTTCTTGAGAGCCAGCACCTTCATCAGAAGTATTCTCTGACTGATGGTCTGCTGACTGCTCCTCTGTGGTTGCCTTCTCTCCTGTAAGGGGAGACTCTTCAGAGGAAACTGATTGCTCTGACCGATTCACTTCTTCCATTTTACCTTTTAACAAGGTATTTTCTTGAGAGTCCATCATTTCACTGTTTAGTTTATGATATGGTTTTTCAATGCCAGCGCCTGTCTTCATACAGGGCCATAAATAGCTCCTGTAGCTTATACAAGGCTTATACTATGCAAACTTATATAAATTTTTTGTAAAAACCTAAAGAATATTGATTTTTCTAATTTATTTTGATCAAAGCAAACGTTTATAACGTAAAATCCACCACGATAAGCCGGATACAATGGCAGAAAGGACCAAGGCGATGAGAAAACCATACGGATTACGCTCCAGCCCATTGATCAAGTTCATCCCTAAAAGGGAAGCGATAAGTGTAGGAAACATCATGATAATACTCACTGAGGTCAGCGTACGCATCGTGGTGTTCATATTGTTATTGATAATACTCGAATAGGTATCCATCGTCGATTCCAGAATATTGGAATAGATGCTTGCCGTCTCTCTCGCCTGCATCATCTCAATATTGACATCCTCTATCAGATCTGTATCCAGTTCATCCACCTGCAACTTGAATTTCAGTTTTTGCAGCAAACTCTCATTGCCTCTGATAGAGGTGATGAAATAAGTCAGGGAATCCTGCAGCCTGCTCAGACCGATCAGGCTCTCATTGTTCACCTCCCGGTCCAGGTTGTGCTTAGCTTTCTCAATAAGGGAACTGATCTGTTTCAGACGCTTCAGATACCATACGGAAGAAGAAAGGAACAAGCGGAAGATGAGGTCTACATAGTCCGTAAAACCCACTCCCCTCTTCTGCTGATAACTGACAAAATCTATCATCATGTTCGTCTCATAATAGCACACGGTAATCGTCACGTTTCCTTTATGGATAATACCCAGAGGAACCGTCGTATAAGGTGTACGGGAACGGATCTCCTTGACATACGGGATTCGGAGGATGATCAGCATCCAGCCATCATCATAATCATAACGGGCACGCTCATCAGTATCACTGATATCTGAAAGGAAATAGTCGGGGATATGGTATTCTTCTTCCAGCAGTTGCTGGTCTTCTTCACTGGGACAGGTTACTTGAATCCAGCAATCAGGCTTCCATGCGTCGATTGCCTTAAGGTTTTTATCAATATTCCAAAATGTTCTCATCGTGCTAATCTCCATAAAAAATCAAGGTATGGGAATTAGCATTCTGCGTAATTCTCACACCTGCCAACTTCTGTTTGCCGCGTGATAATCGTCCATTTAAACTTTTATTTTTTAATAGTTTTGCAAAAGTACGTAAAATAATCCATAAACAGGGCTTTCCCGGGAAATAATTTTAAAATTATTTCCCGACAGCCTTGTCTGAATTAATCATTTGAAGGGCATCTCCGTACAAGTCTCTGCCCGGTAAAAGAGCAGCGGCCTGCCGGCCCTCCGCTTACTTCTCCGGTATTTCAGCCAGAACCTCCTTGACCAGATCCCAGTACGGAGCAATAGAAGGAATGAAGCAACGTTCACTCGTCGTATGCGGAGAAAGGATTGTAGGTCCGAAGGAGACAATATCCAGCCCTGGATATTTGCTCAGGATCACAGAACACTCCAGGCCGGCATGATCAGCCTGGATGACCGGATCCTTGCCATTCTGATCACGATAGACCTTCTTGACAAGTTCCACGATCGGACTTCCCGGAACGGGATCCCAGCCGCTGTAATCACCACTTACCATGGTTTTCATACCTGCCATACTGAAACAACTCTCAAGTTGCTCCACCATATAGGCTTTCATGTCCTCGCGGGAAGAGCGGACCAGGATCTTAAACTCAGCCTTATGGTCATCAATGTCGATGATAGCCAGATTGCTTGAAGTCTCTACGACATCCGGATAAGCGGGAACCATACGGAGCACGCCATTATGACAGGCATAAATGGCATCTACCAGATTATCCTGAATTTCCTCGGGTACACAGGTCTTCGGTACTGCGACCTCCTCAACCAACAACTGTACACCCTTCTCAATACCGTTGAATTCCTCTTCAATCATCGTCTTCTGCTGCTCAGCCATCTGCTTGAGTTTACCGATATTTTCCTTCGGTAAGGTCACGACTGCCACAGCCTGGAAAGGAATGGCATTGCGCATATTGCCACCCTGCCAGGACACCAGACGGGCACCGGCCTTTGCTATTGCCTGCCGCACAAGGCGGACCATCTCCTTGTTGGCATTTGCCCGCCCCTCATTGATTTCCAGACCGGAATGGCCGCCGCGCAGCCCTTTCAAGGTCATCTTTACGGCCCCGTCCAGATCATTGCTCTCTTCCTTGTAATCAAGTTCTGCCGTTACATCGATCCCCCCTGCAGACCCGACAGTAAATTTCCCCCACAGTTCTGAATCAAGGTTCAAGAGTATGTCCGAATGCAATTCTCCCTCAAGCAGGTCATTGGCACCATACATACCTGTCTCCTCATCACGGGTGATCAGGACTTCGATCGGGCCATGCTTCATATCCTTGGCTTCCATGACTGCCATTGCCGTAGCTACTCCCATGCCATCATCCGAGCCCAGTGTAGTGCCCTTCGCCTTCACCCAGTCTCCGTCAATATAGGCATCTATCGGATCCGTTTCAAACTGATGAGCACTCTCAGGAACTTTCTGCGGGACCATGTCCATGTGCCCTTGAAGCAAAACGGTCTTACGGTTCTCCATGCCCGGCGTGGCAGGTTTGCGCATGACAATATTCCCTGCCGGATCCTTGAAAGCCTCTACACCGGCCTTCCTGGCAAAGTCGAGCAGGAATTGCTGAATTTTCTCAAGATGTCCTGAAGGACGTGGGACTTGTGTCAACGCATAAAAGTTATGCCAGATTGCCTCTGGCTTTAAATTTTTGATTTCTTCCATTGTATTATCCATTTAAGTTAAATCAATTCTTCAGACTCATTTCTTTGCCAAGAGAATATCAGATTGGCGACCGGAGGAAAAGAAGTTTTCCATGACCATTTGTCCTCTTTTTATTGAGGACAGGGGGACAGGCCCCTCAACACTGTCAGGAAGACTTATGCTGCTTCCTCAGGGACGCTGATCTTTCCCGTCTTTTTCTTAGCTGTAAAGGACAAGGCCAGCCAACCGTAGATACCGATCAGCACAACCAGCAAAGTTTGTATGCTATGCACGATCAATACAAAATTGAGGGCATCAGTAGCCCCCACACCATATAGCATCAGCATCGTCTTCACGGCAAAGTGCCATGGCCCGGCTCCGTTCGGCGTCGGTACGATCACGGCAATGCTGCCCACGATAAAGGTGACCAGAGCACAAGAAAGACTCAGATGGGAGGTTGCCTGAAAGCAAAAGAAGGTAAGATAGTAATGCAGGAAATAACTGAGCCAGATGGCAAGGGTGAAAAAGATGAACAAAGGTACATTCTTTACTTTTTTCAGAGATATAACTCCTTGCCACATACCCTTGAAGGCATCTTTCACCTTTTTATATATGGAGAGTTTCTTCAGCAGAAAATACAACAGGACAATCACCGTTATCCCACATATTCCCGTAACGAGATAGCCCGAAAAAGTAAAGCGGCCGAAAAAGGCTCCCATACTGGTCCCCGTCTTCCGGAAGAAAGTATGGAAAACAGGGATCTGGTAAAGGATGGTCAGGAATGCGACGAGCAGGATCAGCAGGGAGTCAATCGCTCTCTCGGTCACTACCGTGCCGATAGACTTGGGAAAGGAGACCCCATCCCAGCGGCGGAGGATCCCGCAACGGGCAAATTCTCCTATTCTGGGAACCACCAGACTGGAAGCATAGGATACGAATATGGAGTTGACACTCACCGAGGTCCGAGGGGTCTCTCCCACCGGCTCCAGGGTCTGACGCCAGCGCCACCCGCGAAAAGCCTGGGCGAGAACACCGAAAGGCAGGGACAACAACATCCATGTCCAGTTCATCCCATGGAACATTTCATATTCCACCTGTCTGAAGTTGAAACCCCGATACATCCAATAAAGAATAGCACCGCCAAGAAATAACGACAGTACTATTTTCAGTATCTGGCTCAAAACCTTTTTCTTCATACGTTGCAAAGTTAGACAAAATAAATGAAAAGGAATTGCTTTTTCCGGACTATATTGGACTCTCTGGAGGGAAACAAACGCTTTAGCTCTCATGCAACTTGATCAACATCAATAAAAAAGCGGGAAAATCAACTTTATCAGCGAATTGTTATCGCACACAATCAAATGTTTGTATATTTGCAATCGAAAAGAAAGAGAGATAAAAAAGGAAAAAGGATAACAGGATTTATGAAGTGAGTGAGTACGAGAGAGTAAGTGAGTAAAAAAGAGAAAAAGTAAAAGGATTGTTTAATTTAGAGGTAAAAAGATTATGGTAACATTAATTTCAGCAGCCGTCGTTGCAATCATGATTGCACAGGCTATCAAAGTAAACAACAAGATTAACTTGAGCAACAAGTAATCTTGCTACTGAGTGAGAAAATTCAATTAAAACATTATAAAAGGCGAGGCAATTCATATTGTCCCGCCTTTTTCTTTGCTCTGCCAGCCCGTTCAAGCTCCCCTTCAGACCGTCAGTGCTCACTATTCCGGATGCAATCCTGAAGTATTTCCACACGGAAAGCGCAATTTTCGGACTTGCAGCCGTTTTTATCAACAAGATTTACTACTTTTGCAAAGTAGAGCAGCAGAAATATGAACAAAGTAAGACCCAAGAAGAATCTCGGTCAGCATTTCCTGACTGATTTGACCATTGCACAGCGGATCGCCGACACGGTTGATGCCTGCCCTGCCATTCCTGTTCTGGAAGTAGGACCGGGGATGGGAGTGCTCACCCAATATCTCATGAGGAAATCCCGTGAACTGAAAGTCGTTGAGATTGATTCTGAATCCGTGACTTACCTGCACGAGCATTTTGCGGTCATGAAGGAAAATATTATTGGGGAGGATTTCCTGAGAATGGACCTTTCCAAAGTGTTTGAGAACAGGCCCTTCGTGCTGACCGGCAATTACCCTTACGACATCTCCTCCCAGATTTTCTTCAAGATGCTGGATTTCAAGGATCTTATCCCTTGCTGCACGGGCATGATCCAACGGGAAATGGCACAGCGGATCGCTTCCCCACCGGGTAAAAAAGCCTACGGCATCATCTCAGTCCTGATCCAGGCCTGGTATAATGTGGAATATCTCTTCACAGTCGATGAGAATGTCTTCAATCCTCCTCCTAAGGTGAAAAGTGCCGTCATCAGGATGACACGTAATGGAATAACTGACCTGGGGTGCAATGAAAAACTTTTCAAGCGACTGGTGAAAACCGTATTCAACCAGCGCCGGAAAATGCTTCGGGTCAGCCTTCGTCAAATGTTCCGGAAAGACCAGATCAACAAGGATTTCATTTCACAGGACATCATGACGAAAAGACCGGAACAACTCTCCGTAGACCAGTTTGTTCACCTGACCAATCAGGTGGCAGCCGAATACCAGAGAGCAGGTATCCCTTTTTAAGCCCAAGCGGAAAGTCATTCCCGGAATGATCAGGATGCAAAGGGAAATCCATTCACAGAAAAATAATTCATTGCATCAAAAATGCCCTTAAACAGTTGCATAATCGGAATATTATCTCTATTTTTGTCAATACGAATCTAATATAAAATCTTATGATAGACGTTAAGCAAACACTAAGAAGCGCAGAAGACCGTATGAAGAAAGCTACGTGTTTTCTGGAAGAAGAACTGGCACGCATCCGCGCCGGTCGCGCCAATGCAGCCATCCTTGATGGCGTAAGAGTGGAGTCCTACGGACAGACAGTCCCCCTGAACCAGGTAGCCAATGTCTCTATTCCTGATGCTCGTACCATCGTGATCCGCCCCTGGGACCGCAAGCAGATCAAGGCAGTGGAAAAGGGGATCATGGACTCTGACGTAGGCATTACACCGGAAAACAATGGTGAAGTGGTCCGCCTGAACCTTCCTCAACCTACTCAGGAGCGCCGTAAAGAACTTGTCAAGCAGTGCAACAAGATGGGGGAAAAGACAAAAGTGGAAATCCGTAGTGCACGCAGTGAATATAAGGAGAAACTCAAGAAGGGGATCAAGGATGGACTTTCTGAAGACCTCGAAAAAGATGCTGAGGACAAGCTTCAGAAGGTTCACGATAAATACATCAAGGATGTAGACCTTCTGCTGACAGACAAGCAGAAAGAGATTATGACGGTATAGATGAAGGGACTTGTCATCAAAAATACCGGCAGCTGGTATACGGTCAAGACGGCTGACGGGCATATTGTGGAGTGTAAGGTCAAAGGCAATTTCCGCCTGAAAGGGATACGCTCCACAAATCCTGTGGCAGTAGGTGATCAGGTAGAAATCACGATGAATCCCGAAGGAACGGCTTTCATTACGTCTATTGATGACCGGAGAAACTACATCATCAGAAGGGCTCCCAACCTGTCCAAGCTGAGCAATATACTGGCCGCTAATCTCGACCAGGCCTTTCTGATGATAACCATCAACTACCCCATCACCAGCACGACTTTCATTGACCGCTTCCTGGCCGGAGCGGAAGCTTACCGTGTGCCGGTCACTCTGGTGTTCAATAAGCATGACCTGCTGAGCGAGGACGAACTGCACTATGAGAAAATGATGATTGACCTCTATAATCACATCGGCTATCCTTGTATGGAAATCCAGGCCAGGAACGGCGAAGGAACAGAGGCACTGAGACCACTGCTGAAGGGTAAGATCACTCTGGTGAGCGGTAACAGTGGCGTGGGCAAATCCACCCTCATCAACCAGCTCGTTCCGGAAGCTCATCTCAGAACGGCTGAAATCAGCGGGGCACATCACACGGGCATACATACCACTACATACAGCGAAATGCTGGAACTGCCTGAAGGTGGCTATATCATTGATACTCCTGGCATCAAGGGATTCGGCACTTTCGACATCGAGCCCGCAGAACTGACTAGTTATTTCCGTGAGATCTTCGAGTTTTCCAAACAGTGCCGCTTCTCCAACTGTACCCATACGAATGAACCGGGATGTGCGGTGAAAAAGGCCGTGGAAGAGCATTACATCTCTGAAAGCCGTTACAATTCTTATCTCTCCATGCTGGAAGACAAGGATGAAAATAAATACCGGGAGGCTTATTGATAATCAAAAATGACTGAAGTATCGTTTATCATATTAAATTATAATACAGCTGTCGATACTTTTAACTGTGTCAACTCTATTGTTCAGTTTTATAGAAAAACTGACTATGAAATCATCATCGTAGACAACAACAGCAAGGAAGAAGACTTCCAACTGCTGAAAGAGCAACTTGGCACCCGATACACGATTATCAGGAATAAAAAGAATTTCGGCTTCGGTGGCGGGAACATGATGGGAGCCAACTTTTCCTCGGGGAAATACCTTTGTTTTCTGAACAGTGATATAAAATTGGATGAAGACTGCATCACGCCCCTCTGTACTGACCTCAAAGATCATCCCGATATAGGATGCATCACACCACAGCAATATGATTTCAAGCATAAGCTGCAACCTTCGTTCAAGCATGCCCTGGGCTTTCGGAGAAGTTTGCTGGGGGACCGCTTGTTTGAGAAATATTTTCCCGAGAAATATCCCAGTCGGAAGGATCCTCCTCACGACTCTTTGTTCAAAGTATCCGAGATCAATGGTTGCTTCATGCTTTTCCCTGCAGTTGTCTTCTGGGAAATCGGAGGTTTCGATAACAACATATTCCTTTTTTATGAAGAATATGACATTTCCCAAAAGTTAAGACGGAAGGGTTATCTCAATGCCGTAGACACACGCTGCAAATTCTTTCATATCCATGGCGCGACCATGAACAAGAGGAAGAAAATTACGACGCGAGAACGCTATCTGTCCAGGATCTATTGTTATGCTAAATACCATAATGCTTTTGCCACCCTATTTTTCAAGGCCATCACCTTGATGCAACTATTGGTAAAACCACATAAGTGGTATATCATTCCTCCTCTGTTAAGAGGGGAAATACTCAGTCAATCCATGAAAAACCAATAGTCCCCTATTTTGGCTCTCCACATATTTTCCGTTTACATAGATCTGTCCGTACCCCTGGCAATTGGCGGATGAATATCCGGCATCCTGGCATTCATCGTGAAATCATAGATACATTTCTTATCCCCTGAAGAGGCACTCTTTTCAGTTTGTAATGAGCCGATAATGCTGCGTTTGCATTGCATCAGTCTTTCATTTCTCATTCGTTTTCAATATTAGGATGATTATCTAACCCCAAGATACATAAAAATAATAATAAC
>DHOX01000001.1:0-3718 GCA_002409785.1 Prevotella sp. UBA5379
ACAAAATAAAACCGGGAAAAAGAAATGTATTTTACACAATACCAACTACATAGCAAACAGAGCAAATAAAAGTATGATTTCAGAAAAAAAAGAGCGTCTTCGAAATAAATAAGTCTCCCTTCAATACTACACTCAATCAGCCATTTCATTTTAACCCGTCCGACCTGATCCTTTTAATCACCTCTTAAAAGCAGCGAAAGAAACAGGAATGTCTATTCTAAATCATAAGACGGGGCACATTTTCTTGGAATTACCCCGTCATATAAAACAAGTTTCATTTCATCAACCATCAAAAATTAGAAGCAGGTCCAACAAATGATTCTTACATTTAATAGTCATATATACTTTTACCCATACCAAATATCTGCACTGATCTTGTGTTCCTCCCTTTCGCCGTTTTCAGAACCATCCCTATCTATATCCGTACGTGTATAGTCTACAAAGATCTGCTCTATCATCTCACTCTTCTTGCTCTTCATGATAAAAAATCTTTAAAGGTTCTTGAAATATTGAATTACAGTTACCCTTCTAAGCTTTAATATAATGGTATTGAGTACTGCATCTATTTCACTATCGGAAAAATCAAGCGACCTTATTGCTTGAAATGACCTCCATAGAAACAGGAAAAATACTCTTATTCTTCACTCTCAAAGATAATAAAAAAAAGAATATGTCGATCATATTAAAGGTTAATTTTATTCTTTTTTATATTATCAATAGTCCCTTTTAATTATCAAGAGAAAAAGCCTTCAGGCTTACCGGTTATTCAATCGTTTTTTAATTATTGCCGGATTACCTGCAGCCATACAATCATCAGGAATATCATGTACGACGACAGAGCCTGCCCCGATAATACATCGTTTGCCAATTGTGACTCCCGGACAGACGATGACCCCTCCGCCAAGCCATGTATCTTCACAGATTGAAATAGGATAGCCTATCTCAACAGTACTTCTTCGTAATATCGGATCAAGGGGATGTGAAATTGTATAGAGTTGGCACATGGGGCCTATCCTTACATTATCCCCTAAATAAATAAATGCGCCATCAAGGAAACAACAATTATAGTTAACAAATACATTATGTCCTATTTTAATGCCATTTCCATGATCACAATGAAAAGGAGGACACACTTTAGAATCATCAGGAATATCCGGAATCACTTTTTCAAGAGTTTCCCTATAGCCAGGTGTAATAAGGGTCATTTGATTCAACATTTGACAAACTCTTTTACTATGGTTTAAGCTTGAAAGAATTTCAGGATCTTTAAAATTATAAGATTCCTCGCTTCGCATTTTTTCAAATTCAGTTTTCATAAAGCAGAAATAAAGATTACCCTCACTGCCTGCCGTATACACATTCCCTTCGGTCAAGAAAGGACTTCACCGACAGATTTGAATGACGGGGCAGAAAAGAGCTATCCGATCTTTCGGGCAGTGCCCCACCATCCATTTTGGAAACAAATATAACAAATAAATTTTAAAAGAACTGGAAAACACGACACTTTTTCATAAATTTGCACCGTATCATCACGCATAACCAGCATCAGAAAATTCAATTGTATGAAGAAGATATACATTATACTTTTTTTATCAAGCATCATCTCAGGAGCATTTGCCCAGTCAATGCACCACTATCAAACAAACTTCACCTTATCACAGAAGAATTTTGTGGATACCATTCCTATAGAATACCAAGACGATCAGATTTACATACCCGTTCTGATTCACGGTCAGTCCCATCGGTTCAATCTTGATACAGGCTCAAGTCAAGGGATGCTATACGAGAACAGTCAAATACCCATCATTCAAGACCTCGGGAGTGTCATCTCTCATGATGCCAACAACATCTCCGACACGATCAAAGCAGTGCAAATCGCTCCTTTTATGATGGGTAAATTGAATATTTCAGGATATGTAGCCTCCGTAGTCAAGCCTTCGCCCTTCACGACAAACGATTATGATGGCATAATCGGTTTTGATCTCTTTAATAAAGGTATCAGTGCAAAAATAGACGTTAAAGATAAAATCCTGATTGTTAGTGACATTAAAGGATATTTTGATCATGAACCAGGATTCGCACTTGAATACAAACTGAAATGGTTTGTCCCCTATGTTTTAGTCAGTCCCTTTATCCGCCATGTAGACCAAGCCCTCTTTGACAGTGGTGCAAAGCAGTTATATCAGATCAATCATACAAGTTTCCTCCAGCATGCCTACAAGAGCAAGCAAGTAAATACTCAAGTAGAAGGTCGGGCTACCGGTAACTTTACTGTTGGAACAAACAGCGTTGAGAAGCCTGCTGAAGTAGTCTTTCTCAATCTCAACCGGTTAAAATGGGCAGATTATTCTTTCAAGAATGTCCATACGATTACGACGCAAGGGAATTCCAGGATCGGAGCACAAATTTTCAACTACGGAAATATTATTATTAATCCTAAAAGAAAGACCATAACCTTCCAGCCCTATAACCACACCGATAGTGTGAATGTCAGCAACAAACAGTTTGGAGTAGCCTTTATTGATGTCGAAGACCGGCCTCAAGTCGCCCTAATCTGGAATAAGAGTGATGCCTATAAGGCAGGTATGCGACAAGGGGACAGGATAATAAGTATTGATGGGAAAGAATTAACCGGCTATCAAGATTTCCTGAGTTGTAAATTCCAAAACGGAAAGGAATATCAGTTTGTTTTATTGGACGCAAGAGGCTTTAAGAAGGAGATCGTGATCCGACGATGACTCCCCCTGCCCCTTCCGCATCCGTTCTTTATACCCCCAGGACCGTCTTACCGCCCTTCATTCTCCAAAAGTTCATCCTTTGAAAAACCTGTCGTCAACTTTTTCCCCGTACTTGCATTCGTATAATCGAAAATGGCTCCTATTCCCGCTTTAGCTGCCAATGCCGTGAACTGTTTCAGATCAATATCCACCAGCACATCTTGAGCGATATAATTTTTCAACGCTTTTGGATCCAGATCAGCCCGAAAGGCCTTAGGACTAACCAGCAGAGTCACCTCCAGATTATCCCGGGTAACCTTCATTTGCCCTAATTTATTAAAGTCATCGAAATCATTTGGTGCCGTCAAATTACCAATAGCCACTTTACCTTTCAGTTCGTCCAGAGGAGGAACTTGTCCACTACCCAGGAGCCGTGTCACCTGATCTGCAGACACAATCGTCGTTACGGTCTTTTTAGATTTTGCATCCCGGAAGGTAAAAGAGAGGGCACCCTTATTACTGACTAAAGACGAAGCCATAGATTGCAAACTTCCTTTCGGGCCATAAAAGAACAAGGCCATGCCTGTGGCCAGATCCCCCTTCTCCTGATTGATCAAATCCATGTTGATCCGACCATTATCCTTAATATCCAGGACCAAATTGACAGCATTATCGGATTTATCAAAGTTGGCCTCCGTGACGGAAGCCCAGTCAGCAAACTTCAATGGCAATTGCGAACTGATGCTCTTTGTCTGTGACTTCAAAGGATTACTTGAACAACTTGTCATCATAAGAATGATGGCAAATAATAACATTAAAACAGATGTGCTTTTTCTCATATTCTGTGTTTTTGAATTAAAATTCGTGGTAATCAGCTTTATTTTAACTGATCGTTTTCAAAGTTAAACATTTATTTTCAGAACTTACTGCTTAGAAACTAAAATTGTAGTGTTTTAGGAAATCATAACAATAAAACATTCCATGAACAAAGGTTACATAAG
>DHOX01000001.1:3887-13621 GCA_002409785.1 Prevotella sp. UBA5379
AAGAAACGCCCGGAAGAATCCCTCCGGGCGTCCACACAAAAAATAATCTTCAGAACGGTTTAATATCCCTACAACCTTTTACCATTTTTTCATCTCCATCTGACCATTTTTCATTCTCCCTTTTCCATTATGGAACTTATGATATTTACGTTGGCTGATCTGAAACTGAATACGATTCTCCACTCTCAGGAACCGGCTTAACTGACCAGCATCCAGCACTGTAGACAACTTATCAATGTATTTTTCACGTACATCAATAGCTTTCTTCTGGCGTTCCAGATGATTTTTAATCAACTCAGCTGCCTCTTTACTACTGGTAGGTTTAGACCACTTCTTTCTCTTCCCCATCACGGCTCTCATATCCTCATTATAGGATTTATAGATCGGCACAAAGGCAGTCCTCTGCTCATCCGTCAGTTTGAGGCGTGTGACCATCTCATTGACTTTACTCTCAAAGACCTTTTCCCTAATGCTGTCAGTCCTATTGTCTTGTGCAGACAAGGAGAGGACCGAAAGGACCAAGACAAATGATAATAATAACCTTTTCATTGTTTTTGTTTTTTATGCTGTTATTCACAGCGAGTCATTGAATTTATAATTTAATATTCCGGAATATCTTCCACTTCATAATCATCAATATACTTCATATCCTGATCATCAATTGAATTAAGGACTTCATCAAATGCATCCTCTGAGCGGGGACGGGCTGAAGGACGGGATCCCCATGGAACGGAACGATGGACTTTATCAGGGCGTCGCTCCGGACGATGCCGCATATTTGCTGCCTTCGGCTTCCCCTTTGCATCAACTCCCCTATCCGTTGAAGGTGAAGGTGTGGAAGCCTGGGCGATCACATTCGGCGAAGGCGAGCTTGCCGGATGCGGTTGAGGAAGGTCATGAGTCTGCCGGAAAAAATACCCGGCTCCCAAAGAAAAGAACAACAGCACTGTAGCAGCTGCCAGCAGCATCACCTTCCGCTTCCTGACGAAGATAAGGTGCCGCTTCCGGTCTTCTATCGCTTTATCGACTGCCCGGTCTACCAAATGGTCAATATAATCATCCTTCTCCCGGAAGACATCTGATTTACGTGAATTCTTTATTTCTTTCATAATTCATGTGCTTTTAGATAAGACTTAACCTTATTGACAGCGTAAGAGTAATTGGTTTTCAAAGTACCTATCCGTTTCCCTGTAATCAAAGCAATCTCCTCATAACTCAAATCATCATAATATCTCATGCAAAATATGAGACGCTGCTGGGTAGGCAACTTTAGCAAAGCCTGCTGCAAAAGCAGTTCTGCAGCATCTGCATCCAGAGAGCACTCCGCCGTAAGTTTCCTTTCCAGCACCCCTCCCATATCGTCAATGCTCCGGAACAGCCCTGTATGATGCCTGAGGATATTCAATGATTCCCGGGTAGCAATCTTATAAATCCAAGGCACCAACTGATCCTTATCTTGAAGCTGATCAATTTTACGATACACTTGAATACAAGTCTCTTGCAAGGCATCTTCCGCATCATCGTGATCCACTACGATCCGGCGAATGTACAAGTACAAGCGATGCCCATATTCCTGCATCAACATCCGAAAGCCCAGTTCCCTCTGATCTTCAGAAGAAAGCATTCTCAACAGTTGCTCACTATTTTGGGGTACCTCCATACAAACTGAAATTTTACGATGACCTTGCAAGTCTTTCTTATCATCCACTTACTTAATAGATGAAGGAAAGAATAAAAAGTTAAAAAGAAAAAAGGAAAAAGTTGTGTTTTTCAGAAAATAAGGACAAGAGGCTACGAAATACACGAGATTCACAATCTTAGCCTGGTCCGTACAAGAAAGAGAAAAGACAAGAAGCGATCCTTCAGTCAGGATCACTTCTCAGATAATTTCGATACAACCCATCTATGATGGAATCTGCCAAAGAGATATTCGGCACCAAGATGGACTCACTATGCAGGCATTCACTAGCCTTCAAGAATATTTCAGCAGCCGGAACAATCACATCAGCCCGGTCATCTTTAAGTTGAAAAGTATGGATTCGCTCCTCAATGCTCATGGTCTTTAAGGTGTCATACATCTGTTTAAGATCAGACACAGGCAACTCACAATGATCCTTTTTAGGTTTAATCAACTTATAGAGTTTGTTAATATTACCTCCCGAACCGAGGATACAAATATCAGGAAACCTTGATGCAATATTTTTCATTTCCGTCTCAAAGTTCATTTTTTCCGCTTTTGTCACCTTTCCTCCAAGCAAGCGCAAGGTACCGATATTGAAAGAATGGCTGTCAACGAGTGAGCCGTCATGAATAAGAGAGACCTCCGTACTGCCCCCACCCACATCCATATAGACGAAATTACCTGCTTCAGAAGCATTTGTCTCGTCCAACTGACCTGAAGAGCGCAAAGCAGCGACCTCCATCAGATCATTACAGAGCAGACGAGCTTCCTCCACACCAGGAATAATTTCCAGGCAGATTCCCGTCTTCTTGCCAATCCTTTTCAGTATCTTCTTTCCATTTTCCGCATCCCTCATAGCAGAAGTTGCACAAGCCCGATAAGTTTTCACATCATTCAATTTCATGAATTCCTTGAACCCCCTCAGCATGTGAATCATCATATATTCCCGCTCCTTGGATATTCTGCCAAGAGAGAACACGTCCTTGCCTAAACGCAAGGGGACGCGGATGAACATGATTCTTTTGTCACGCTCTTCTTCTATCTGTGCACTTTCGTCAAAACGTTTGATAAGAAGACGGGCTCCATTAGAGCCTATATCTATGGCTGCAAGATTAAATGCCGATTTTTTCATCATTATCTGTTTTAGACCTACAATTACAGGTCAGTTTCTTGATGGTATGCTTTAAACAATTCATATTGTGAACGGAAAGGCTGATCCCCCTCTCTTACCGGTTGTATCTCATTCGTGCCCGTACCATCCACTATCCTTCCGTTCGTCGTATCCTTCAGGCCATAGTCCACCGTCCGGAGCAAGTCCCTCTTCAGATCTTCATCATAAACAGGAGCCATTACTTCTATGCGGCTGATCAGATTACGCGGCATCCAGTCTGCACTCCCGAGATAATAACGATTTTTACCCCCATTACAAAAGATCAGGATACGAGAATGCTCCAGATAGCGATCGATAATCCCCACGGCATGAATATTAGAGCTACACCCTGGAATACCGGGGACCAAAGAACAGTTTCCCCGTATCAATAGTCCGATCTTCACCCCCGCATCCGAAGCCTGATAGAGTTTTTTCACCATATCATGGTCCGTGACATGATTGATTTTAATTTTTATCCAAGCCTCTTTACCCGCCTGGGCATTCCGGATTTCCGTATCCATCATGCGGAGGATACGGCTTTTCATCGCATTGGGAGAGACCAGCAGATCATGAAAACGAACCTGGGAGAATGGACGTTTAATGAATTCAAAGACACGAGCGACATCATTGACGATCCCCGGACGTGCCGTCATCATGAAATAGTCCGTATACACCTTTGCATTATTTTCATGGAAATTACCTGTTCCGACACAGGCTATATTACCTTTTTTAGATTCAATGAGAAGGAGTTTAGAATGTATTTTCAACCCTTCTACTCCAAAAATGACATTTACCCCTTCTTCCTGCATTCGTTTACTCCACTTGATATTGCTCTCCTCGTCGAAGCGCGCCAGGAGTTCAATCACTACCGTGACTTTCTTGCCGTTATGTGCTGCATTAATCAGCGCCTTAACCACCTTTGAGTCTTTGGCCAAGCGATAAAGGGTAGTCTTAATCCCCTTAACTTCCGGTTTGATGGCCGCTTCCTGAAGGACCCGGATATAGCCATCAAAACTATGATAAGGAACATGTATAAACCTGTCCTTTAAGCGGATCAGATCCAAGATAGATCTCCGCGAGAGAAATTCAGGCTTCATGATCTGAGGCCATTTTTTATATTTCAGTTCGGTATGCCCGCAATCCGGGAAAGACATCAAATCCTTATGATTCTGATAGCGGCCACCGGCAAGAGATGTGTCCAGTTCTTTCATATCCAGTCGCTTCCGGATTTCCTTGATCATGTTTCTGGGCATATTCTGATCATAGATCACGCGTACGGCCTCTCCCTTCTTGCGGGAATTGACGCCGGCAGCAATCTTTTCCATCATACCGTAATCGGAATAGTTATCCATCTCCATTTCCGCATCCTTAGTAAACTTAAAGGAATAGGCATGGTAGACACTCTCTTTCAGACCGATGAACACCAGGGGCAGACAATATCTGACCACATCATCCAGGTACATGATATTATCAAAGCCTTCACTGGAAGGAATATGAACCCAACGCCCATAATATCGGTCAGGGACTTTCACGACGACATAACGGACCTTCCCGGATTCCACTTCCGTACGCTCAACCAGCAGATAAATACGATTATCCTCCAGGGAAGTCAGATTAGGAATCTGTGAGATCCAGATAGGGTTAATACTTCCATTCAGTTTCTGATAAAAGAAATCCGTCAAGAATTTCTTTTGCTCGTCATTCAATTGATTCTCATCAACCAGGCGTATCTTATGCGTTTCAAGTTCTTTAAATACCCGTTTCGTACATTCCGTATATTCCTGGGAATGCGACTTGTTGAGTTGATTTATTGTCCTCAGACTATGCTTGATCGTCTCACGCATCGACTTACTCAACTCCCTGTCATCCATCAGACGGCTCAATGCAGCCACTCTGACGCGGAAAAATTCATCAAGGTTATTGGAGTAGATACCCAGAAAAGAAAGTCGTTCCAGGAGAGGGACATATTCTTTCTCAGCTTCCTGGAGGATACGATGATTAAAATACATCCAACTTACATCCCGGGGTACATAAGCATCCTTGAACTTTATGTCATTTTTCATTAGCTACCATTTTGATACATCATACATTCAGGGAGCAGAGATCCATCTTCCGGTAACAGGTGATTTCAATCATCCACTTTTCCGTTTAATCCTTCCCTTTTTTCTTTTTCTTACCAGACAGATTGCCCGGTGACTTCTCTTTCTCATCAGAGGATTTCAGATGATCCTCTTTATTCAACTTTGCCCTGTCAGCTTTCTTTTTGAGTCCATCGGCTGCATCAGCTTCCACAATATCACGGTCTACTACGATATAATCCATATCCCCATCATCAAAATGAAGGGCCTTGCGAAATTTTTTCACTGTTCCACTAGGGACAATAATATTCGCCAAGCGCTCACTCTCTTCGAAAGAATGACGGCTGAGATGTTTAGGAACACCCTCAAAATTAACAGTCTTAAGAGTACCACAATCTGAAAAAGCGAAACTCTCTATCCGTTCAACTGAAGCCGGAAGATTAACCATCTCCAGAGAATCGCATCCTGTAAAAGCATCTTTCTCAATGGATATCACCGAAGAAGGGATCGTTACGTGCCTGAGATTTTTCTTTTTATAAAAAGCTTTCTGACCAATGATTTCGACACCTTCAGGAATTTCAAAATTTTCACCTTCATAAAGACAATAGATCATCCGTTTGTGGTCAGCAGAATAAACCGCCTGGTCATCATATTCAAAATGTTCACCTGAAATCTTTTGTAATGCTAAATTAAGGACTAGTTCATCAAATTTACTGTTTTTTTTGGAATTCTTCTGGAGAATTTCAAGAATAGCCTTCTTATTTTCTTTCATTCAATTTATGTAATTGATGTTTCTATTCTGCAAATATAAGCTGAATCCGCCGAAACCGCAATGTATTATATGTTACTATTCTATGAAAATAACGTTACAAAACGATTTTTTGACCGAGTCATCAGATATTTATCGCTTTAAGAATTTTCCTCAACAAGAATTTTCCACCACTTGATCGTTTTCCGTTAACTTGCATTTCTATTTCTCCGGACAAACCAAAGCATATATGACACATTTCCACATCCGGCAAAAAGGCGGGCCTGCCCGTTCAGGATAGTCGTTTTTCCAGATGAGACTTAATCGCAGCGATGAAATCTTCAGAATTCACTTGTCTCGTCTCAACACCTTCCATAAGATGCACAAGATCCTTGGTAGTAATCCCCGCATTCAAGGTATCAAGGCACGCACCTTCCAATTGATCCCCAAAATTCTGCAATGCTACAAGATGGTCCAACTCACCCCGCTTACGAAGTGCTCCACTCCAGGCGAAAATAGTAGCTATAGGATTCGTTGAAGTTGCCTCACCTTTCAGGTAACGATAATAATGACGAGTCACGGTACCATGAGCTGCTTCATATTCATATTTTCCATCCGGGTTGACCAGCACAGAAGTCATCATCGCCAAAGATCCAAAAGCCGTAGAGAGCATATCGCTCATCACGTCACCGTCATAATTTTTGCAAGCCCAGATAAATCCGCCCTTACTACGGATGACACGTGCCACGGCATCATCAATCAACGTATAAAAATAAGTAATTCCGAGTTTTTTAAAGATCTCTTCGTACTCATTTTTATAGACTTCATTAAAGATCTCACGGAAAAGAGCATCATACGTCTTGGAAATGGTGTCCTTGGTTGCGAACCACAGATCTTGTTTCGTTTCAACAGCAAACTTGAAGCAACTTTCTGCAAAGGAATGGATACTCTTGTCCGTATTATGCATCCCCTGGATGACCCCGGGTCCGGAAAAGTCATGGATGATCTGTTCTTGTCTTTTTCCACTTTCTCCCTGGAAAACCAGCATTGCTGTTCCAGGCTCATCCGCACGGATCTCCACATTCTTATAGACATCCCCGTATGCATGACGAGCGATTGTGATCGGTTGTTCCCAGCCCTTTACTAACGGGTGGATAGAAGGAATGGTAATAGGTGCACGAAAGACCGTTCCGTCCATGATACTCCGGATAGTCCCATTCGGACTTTTCCACATCTCATGCAGGTGATACTCTGTCATCCGCTGGGCATTGGGTGTGATCGTAGCACACTTCACGGCCACACCATATTTCAATGCCGCATGCGCTGCATCAATCGTTACCTTATCCTGTGTCTTATCCCGGTTAGGCAGCCCTAAATCATAATATTCCGATTTCAAATCTACAAAGGGCAGGATGAGTTCCTCTTTAATCCATTTCCACAATACCCGAGTCATCTCATCCCCGTCCATCTCCACGATAGGAGTAACCATCTTGATCTTATCCATATTATTTGTTTTGTGATTCATCTGCATCAGGCAAATTGAATCCATTCATAATTTTTCGTTGTCCCATATCACTTCCTTACAAAAATAACAGATTTATGCGATTCCCCCAAAAAACAAATATAGTTTTTCACAAAAGCACTTAAAAAAACACCAGGAATGAATAAAACTGCATTTTTCAACCAACCCGAACAATCAACTTAAAAAAATCCAGTAAGGGAGTCACTCAAAAGATAAGCCCCAATCAGCAATAGTAATCATATCTGCAAACAAGTCATTTCGTCTGGTCCATGTATCAATATACCGAAAAGAACACATCATTCACCGATTTAGTATTGCATAAAGTTCGATTGTTTATTAACTTTGCAATAACAAAAAATAAGAGGACGACAAATACTTATTATAATTGTTTGCTTTCTTACTTAAAATAAGAATCAAGATGAAAACAAAAGATTTTGAAATAAGGCTTTTCTCTTTTGACTGTACAGGTTGCGGAAGATGCCTGAAGAAGTGCAAGAACGATGTATTGAAAATTGTCGATAATGGCATGTGCAGATTCATAAACGTAATCAACGAAGCATCATGCATTGGTTGCAGAATATGCGAGGATAACTGCCCGACACACGCAATACTCATTACAAAAATTGAATAGAATTAATTTCAAACATACAATGAAAGATATTGAGAAAATCATGAAGAAAAGCTGTATCGGTAAACTTTGGGCAAATATGAACGCCGATACTAAGGATGAAACTTGTATCCAGGCCCGACAAATGATGGAGAATATATGTGAAACCGGGCCTCTGAAAAAATACTTGTTGCATTCATTGATACCGTCGGCAGCCGCTTACAAAGTATTGATTAAGAACGGAATGTCCGAAAAAGAAGCGTATGACGTAATTAAGAGAACCGTTTTCAATTCCATGGAGCCTGCGAGAAGAAGGATAAAAGTAATCTGTTCCCTTAGCTCATTTCCATGGATATTCAATCAGATATGGAAACGGATACCGAGTTTCGTCATAAAGAATTTCCCTAGCAGAGGTTGGGACATCCAATGGATAAAAAAAGACAAACACGAAATAAAATTCAATATGAACAGTTGCTTTTATTGCGACTTCTTCCGCGTACACAAATGTCCAGAACTTACCCGGATATTCTGTGACTGCGATCACATTATCTACGGATCGATGAAGGGTTTCAAGTTTATTCGCTCACAAACAATGGGCAAAGGTGCAGCAAAATGCGACTTTTGCTTTAAAAAAGCCTAATATAGATTTTAAAAAGGTTTATTGCAATTTACAAAAACGACAATCAACGGAAAGGAAATATATAACATATAAATGGAGGAGACATCTTTCGAACAAAGAATCAAATCAAAAGAATAGACATACAAAGGTATGGATATACATCATCAAAGAAAAAGGAAAGATTTGTAACAACCAACTGCAAGACACTAACTTTCTACAATTCTATCGTTGGTAAACATAGCAATATTTAACAACCATTCGAATCTAAACAAAATATCTCCCGATGAAATTTTCACCGGGAGACATCCATTCTTTAATTATTGTTTGTTTTACTCTGCTCTGCAGGAGCTTCATCAATCAAGTCCATGAACTGGTCAAGTTTCGGAGTAATGATAATCTCCGTACGGCGGTTACGCTGCTTGCCCAATTCCGTATCATTGCTGACAATCGGGTTATACTCACCACGGCCCCCTGCGGTTATCCGCTTAGGATCTACGCCAAAATGATCCTGCAAATACTGGGCTACGGAAGTAGCACGTAATGCAGAAAGATCCCAGTTGTTACGGATATTCTTCATTAAAGGACTACTCTTGCTGACCGGCACATCATCCGTGTTACCTTCGATCAGAATATCATAGTTCTTGTAGTCCATAATAATCTTGGCAATCTTACCCAGTGTTTCCTGAGCACGGTCATTTACAAGATAAGAACCGCTCTTATAGAGCATGTTATCAGCCAGAGAAATGTAAACCACACCCTTAAGAACCTTCACATTCACTTCTTGTAACTCATCCTTGCTCAAGGAGCGGGTCAAGTTATTGGTCAGGACCAAGTTCAGGGAATCGCTCTTGCTCTTCACTTCCACGAGATGACGAATATACTGGTTGGACTCATTGATCTGATCTACCAGTTTTGAGATATTGATATTCGTCGAATTGGCATTTGTCAAACTCTGGTTTAAAGAATGCTGCAAGGCATCATAATCATTCTTCTGCTGAGCCGTCTGATCTTCCAAAGAAGCAACACGGGCATTAGCTGCAGAAAGTTGTTCCTTAGTATTCTGATAATCAGTAGAAAGCTGCTGGTTCTCAGTCTGGCAATTCTCAAGAGCCTTTTTACTGGCACAACTTGAAACCAGAAGTGTGCCAACAATAAGGCTTAAAAACAATACGTTTTTCTTCATACTTATATCCTTCGTTTTTTAGTTATTGATTGTTTCTTTTAGCTCTCTTTTATTCATCATATTATTAGAAATATGCTGTATGCAAAGTTATGAATAAGACGACAAAATCACATAAAAAGTCAAACCGTTTATATATTTTTAACTTC
>DHOX01000001.1:13840-23468 GCA_002409785.1 Prevotella sp. UBA5379
GGGGGCGTAGCCCAGTTGGTTTAGAGCGCTGCAGTCACATTGCAGAGGTCAACAGTTCGAGCCTGTTCGTCCCCACTTTTTTATTTTTTCTATCTGGTTTCCCCTGAACAAGGAACAGGAAACAGATTTTATGCCGTAGAGATCTTTCAGGGATGGATCATTCGGACAGGTGACAGTAGTTTCACAAATGCTCCATAACCGGCTTCCTCCATTCTTTCTTCAGGGACGAATTTGAGCGATGCACTGTTGATACAGTAACGTAGGGATCCTCTTTCCTCAGGACCATCATTGAAGACATGCCCCAGGTGGGAATGACTATGAACAGAGCATACCTCCTTCCGCGTCATGCCATGAGAAGTATCCGTCTTTTCCGTCAGGAGATGATTGTCTATTGGTTTAGAAAAAGCAGGCCATCCGCATCCAGAATCAAACTGATCTGTAGAAAGGAACAGTGGTTCACCGGTAATGACATCTACATAGATACCTCGTTTGAAATTATCGAAATAAGCATTTTGAAATGGCATTTCCGTAGCTGCATGTTGGGTCACGTCGTATTGTTCCTCCGTAAGACGTTCCCTCAGTTGGGCATCATCAATTTTCCGGTCATAGTCCAATGATCTCCTATTCCGGTTAGCAAGACGAGCCATACTGAACAGATCCTGTGGAAGATGACAATAACCGTCCGGATTCTTATTCAGGTAGTCCTGGTGATTCTCCTCAGCCTTATAAAAGTTTTCCAGTTTCGCCACCTCAATGACCACCGGTGCAGGAGTTGCCTTCTGAAGTTTATACAGTTCCGCTTTGATGACGGGGAAATCTGCCGGATCAGAGTAATAGATACCCGTACGGTATTGCGTCCCGCAATCATTCCCCTGCCTGTTGAGAGTTACCGGGTCGACTGCCCTGAAATACAACTGCAAAAGCAGAGTCAGAGACAGCACCTGAGGATCATAAAAAAGATGAACGGTCTCTGCAAAGCCGGTCGCATCAGTACAGACCTCCTGATAAGTAGGTTTTCCCCCATGTCCGTTGGCATATCCTACTTCCGTATGGAGAACGCCATTGATTTGCTTCAGGAAATGCTCCATACCCCAGAAGCATCCACCTGCCAAATAGATTTCAGCCTGACTATTCATGTTTGTACCTCCTTTATTGATTCATGCCACTACCTGTACCTTTAACGACTGCAAGTAGAGTATGATGGTTTAACCTATTATTAATTACACTCTAAATAACTTTTAATTCAAGATATTCACCCTTCGCTCTACTGTCAGGAAGAGTCATCCCACGCCAACGTCAACGGTCGTAAATGCGATGTCCTCATTCTGACAAACATTGGCAAATATACAACAAATTCTGAAAGGATGCAACTTATCCGTCAATACTTAAACACTTATTACTTATAAAAAGACAAGAAATCTCATTCCTTTCCCAAGACCTTACCAGAAGACCCTCCAAGCAAGTGTCCGAAAATAAATCCATTTATTTTTTATTTCAGAAACAAAAATCTCAACCTTACCCTTCCTTTCTCACATAAAAGCGTTATCTTTGCAAGCAAAAGTAACACGTGTCTAATAAAATAGGATTATGATTCTTTTTTTCAGAACTCCATCCAAAAGTGTGATTGCAACCGAAATCGACCATCAGCCGAATGAGGAAGAGATCAAAGAACTTAGTTGGCTTTATGGTGACGCCAAAGCAGAAGACTCCACGGAACTCAAAGGTTTCTTCATTGGCCCACGCCGAGAAATGGTTACTCCTTGGAGTACGAATGCCGTAGAGATTACCCAGAACATGAATCTCCACGGCATTTCTCGTATTGAGGAATACTTCCCCGTAAACACTGAAGATGCCCAGCATGACAAGATGCTGCAACGCATGTATGACGGTATCGGGCAAGATGTATTTACCGTGGACCGTCAGCCGGAGCCCATCCGTTACATTGACGACATAGAGAAATACAACGAAGAGGAGGGTCTGGCCCTGTCTCCGGAGGAAATGGACTATCTCCGCAAGGTGGCCAAGGAAAACGGCCGGTCTTTGACTGACTCAGAAATCTTCGGTTTTGCACAGGTGAATTCAGAACACTGCCGTCACAAGATCTTCGGCGGAGAATTTGTCATTGACGGGCAGAAGATGGAAAGTTCTCTTTTTGCCATGATCAAAAAGACGACAAAAGAAAATCCCGGCAGGATCCTTTCTGCCTATAAGGATAATGTCGCTTTCGCCCAGGGGCCGGTCATTGAGCAGTTTGCCCCATCTGACCAGACCACCGCAGACTTTTTCAAAGTCAAGGATATTGAGAGTGTCATCTCACTGAAAGCAGAAACGCACAATTTTCCTACAACTGTAGAGCCCTTTAACGGTGCAGCTACAGGAACAGGAGGTGAGATACGTGACCGCATGGGAGGCGGGACAGGCTCCTGGCCTATTGCGGGTACAGCCGTTTACATGACGGCTTATCCCCGTCTGAAAGATGATAGTGGAAAAGCCGATCCGGAACGCAGTTGGGAGGACATACTGCCGGTCAGGAAATGGCTCTACCAGTCTCCTGAAGAAATTCTGATCAAAGCCTCCAATGGAGCCAGTGACTTCGGCAACAAATTTGGTCAGCCGCTTATCACAGGTTCCCTGCTTACCTTTGAGCATACGGAAAACAACGAGAAATATGCTTATGACAAAGTGATCATGCTTGCCGGTGGTGTAGGTTATGGAAAAAAACGAGACTGTCTGAAAAAGGAGCCTCAGAAAGGAAACGAGATCGTCGTTGTCGGCGGAGATAATTACCGCATCGGCCTCGGAGGAGGTTCCGTGAGTTCCGTAGACACCGGCAGATATAGTAATGGCATTGAGTTGAATGCCGTACAGAGAGCCAACCCGGAAATGCAGAAAAGGGATTATAATTTAATCCGTGCCTTGGTAGAAGATGATGCTAACCCTGTCATCAGCGTCCATGACCATGGTTCCGCAGGGCATTTGAATTGCCTCTCAGAACTGGTAGAGGATTGTGGCGGGCAAATTGACATGACCAAGTTGCCGATCGGGGACAAGACTCTCAGCGCCAAGGAGATCATCTGCAACGAGAGCCAGGAGCGTATGGGACTGCTGATTGACCAGAAGTATCTGGATCATGTCCGGAAAATTGCCGACCGTGAACGTGCTCCTATGTACGTCGTCGGTGAGACAACCGGTGATGCTCACTTCAGTTTTATACAAGGCGATGGTAAGAAGCCGTTTGACCTGGACGTAGCCCAGATGTTCGGACATTCCCCCAAAACCGTTATGGCCGACAAGACCGTGGTGCGTCATTATGAGAACGTGACCTATAGTCAGGATCAGCTGGACGAATATCTCAATAGGGTCTTGCAACTGGAGGCCGTGGCCTGCAAAGACTGGCTGACGAACAAAGTCGACCGTTCCGTAACCGGAAAGGTCGCCCGCCAGCAAGGGCAGGGAGAGATCCAACTGCCATTGAGTGATTGCGGGGTGGTCGCCCTTGACTATCGTGGGAAAAAAGGCATAGCCACTGCCCTGGGGCATGCGCCACAGGCAGGACTGGCCGATCCACAGGCAGGCAGCGTACTTTCTGTAGCTGAGTCACTGACGAATCTCGTATGGGCACCCTTAGGAGACAAAGAGACCGGTCATGCCGGAAAAGAGGCTGACAGACCATTGAGCTATGTCTCTTTATCTGCCAACTGGATGTGGCCGTGCCGTAGCCAGGAGGGTGAGAATACTCGTCTGTATACGGCGGTAAAGGCTTTGTCGGATTTCTGCTGCGCCATTCACGTAAATGTCCCGACCGGAAAAGATTCCCTCTCTCTGAGTCAGGATTACCCCAACGGGGAAAAGATCATTTCTCCGGGAACAGTCATCGTCACGGCAGGAGGACAAGTAAGTGATGTAAAGAAAACCGTCAGCCCAGTGCTTGTCAACGACAAGAATTCCTCTCTCTACCATATCGACTTCAGCTACGATGAGCAACGCCTTGGCGGCAGTGCTTTCGCTCAGAGCCTCAACAAGGTGGGAGATGATGTCCCGACGGTGAAGAATCCTGACTATTTCGTAGACTGCTTTAATGCGATCCAGGAACTTGTACACCGGGGCTGGATCTTGTCCGGTCACGACATCTCAGCCGGCGGCCTCATCACTACCCTGCTGGAAATGACTTTTGCCAACCTTAACGGGGGAATGCACATCAATCTGTATGATATTGCCGGAGATGACATGGTCAAGATATTATTTGCAGAAAATCCGGGCGTCGTCATCCAGGTCAGCGATGAGCATAAGCATGAATTGAAGGAATTCCTGGATGCTGCCGGCATCGGTTTCGCCAAAATCGGATACCCGACTCCAGACCATCGGAAACTGGTTATCATTAAGAACCAGTTCAAGCACGAATTTGATATAGATGCACTCCGGACGGTCTGGTACAAGACTTCCTATCTGCTTGACCGGGATCAAAGTCTGGAGGGAATGGCCAAGAAGCGTTATACCAATTACAAGAAACAGCCTATAGAAATCAAGGTCAATCCACACTTTACCGGTAAACTTTCCCAGTATGATCTGAGTCCGGAACGACGCGAATGTTCGGGTGTAAAAGCGGCCATCATACGTGAAAAGGGGACCAACGGTGATCGGGAGATGGCTTACACTTTGTACCTGGCAGGGTTCGATGTCAAGGATGTCATGATGACCGATCTGATCAGTGGCAGAGAGACATTGGAAGATGTCAATTTCATCGTGTTCTGCGGTGGTTTCTCTAATTCTGATGTTCTCGGTTCAGCCAAAGGATGGGCCGGCGCATTCCTTTATAATCCTAAGGCAAAAAGTGCACTGGAACGATTCTATGCAAGGGAGGATACGCTGAGCCTGGGAATCTGCAACGGGTGCCAGCTGATGGTCGAACTCAACCTCATCAATCCTCAACATGAGCATCGTGCGCATCTCCGCCCAAACCGCTCACAGAAATTTGAAAGTGCATTCCTTGGGGTAAGTATTCCACGTAACAACAGTGTCATGCTGAAAAGTCTGGCAGGAAGCAAACTCGGCATCTGGGTAGCCCATGGTGAAGGGCGTTTCTACCTCCCTGAACCGGAAGACCACTACCATATCGTAGCAAAATATAACTACGCCGAATATCCGGGTAATCCAAATGGCAGTGATTATAACGTAGCGGGTATTGTGTCTGCTGACGGACGGCACCTGGCCATGATGCCCCACCCGGAGCGTGCCATTTTCCCCTGGCAGAATGCCTTCTATCCTGCTGACCGAAGAGAAGACGAAATCACGCCCTGGATAGAAGCTTTCGTAAATGCCAGGAAGTGGATCGAAGAAAAAACGGAATGAATCTTCAGGACTGAAAAAGAGGGAGCTTTTTCAGGCTCCCTCTTTTCATCTTACGTCTGATGGAAACCATGATCATTTGAACGGTCAAATCAGCCATCCTTCATCAACGACACTTCAGGGTTCCTGATAGAAATATCTGCATATTTACTGATTAGAATGAAAGGGAATGGAAAAAAGCTATAGCATCTTATTCAGGACATTTTTCAAGATTGGTCTGACGACATTCGGTGGAGGGCATGCCTTGATTCCCATCATCAAGAGTAATGTCGTCACCAGGTACAGATGGATGGACAGGAGACAGTTCAATGAACTGATCACCATCGCCGGAAGTTGCCCGGGAGCCATGATCATCAATGCGAGCATTCTTATCGGCTACCGTCTCCGGAAAACAAAGGGGAGCTTGACTGCTGTACTGGGTGCCCTCCTTCCCTCATTCCTTTTCATGCTGGTCTTTGCCTTGATCTATCATCTATTTGACCATAACCGCATGATCACAGCAATGTTCCGAGGTATCCGGCCGGCAATAGTAGCCCTGCTGGTGATCCCTACATTTAACTTAGCCAAAAGCGCCCATATTACATGGGCAAACTGCTGGATTCCTGCTGGTGGCGCCTTGCTGATCTGGATCTTAGGCGTCAACCCGATATGGATAATCATTGCAGCAGGCATCGGTGGCTTTATTTATGGTAAATTCATTCAGCCTACTGAAAAATAGTACTCGGAAATGCAGACCAAGAACTTATGGAGCTCATAAAACAGATAACTTAAGATAAACGGGAGTATAACAAATGATTTTTCTATATCTTTTCATTGTATTCTTTGAGATCGGACTATTCGGATTTGGAGGAGGATATACCATACTGGCACTGATCCAAGGACAGGTGGTCAACCACTTCAACTGGATGACTATGGGGGAATTTACAGATATGTTAGCTCTCTCTCAGATGGCCCCTGGACCTGTTGAGGTGAATTCTACAATCTATTGCGGATTTTCAATCGTTCACAATGCAGGATTCGGTAATATCATGTCTACATTGGGCTCGGCTACCGCTATACTGGCACTGATCCTTCCTTCACTGATCATTATGATCCTGGTATGCAGAGTGTTCATGAAATATCTATATACCACCGCTATGAAAAGTATCCTCATGGGACTCCGGCCGGCTATCCTCGGATTACTGGCAGCTACTATCTTATTACTCTGTTCCAGTGATAATTTTTCCACCCCCGACCATCCCTGGCAATTCTGGATCAGCATTTTCCTCTTTATTGCTACCATCATAGGAACTAAAACCTTTAAAATCCACCCGATCCAGATGATCGGCTATGACGCCTTAGCCGGATTATTGCTCCTTTACTGAGAAGAAACGAAATGATCTCACGGAAGAAAACAGATCTTTTTCTGACAAAACTATCCTGTAAAAGAAGGGAAAGTATAACAGTCACTGCTAACTTTCCCCATGTATTATCCTAAAAACATTCAGACATTTAAGAGTATCTCATTTAGTTTAATACACGCCTTGTATCATCATAGAGAGTTCTAATGAACGGTAATCTTTTTTTAATAACAAACATTTGACATGAACGGGTGAGACTTCACAAAGAAGCAAAAGATTACCCATCTCCTGAAATCTATCAACAAATCAACTCCTTCAGTTGCTAAAAACTGTTGATTCCTAATTTCTACATTACTTTCCAGAATATCTGGAGCTTAAAACATTTTACTTATGATGATCACTTTTCTGTTGCAAATATAATGAAAAAAAAATAAAACTTATAATATTATTTTATCAAATATTAATATCATTTTTATAAATAAATCGAAAATGCAATAATGACCTATTCCTGTTTACCTTTTTTTGCCCTAACCACACTCCCGGTCATATTGATGACAATAGTCATTAACACCTGGAATTTACCTTCGGTCATCAACACCTGCAAGGCAACTGTCAACCCAGGAAGCACTTTACAGAAATAGCTGACAGCCTAATTTGTAGTTAATAAATTAGGCTGTCAACTAAAGGGCAATTGAACAGCGAGAACTGTCCACTGGCTTAGTGTATATCACCCCCTGCAACATACCAAGCCTTGGTAAGCACATCTCCAAGCCTTGGTAAGATCATCTCCACGGCTTGGTAAGCTCATTACCAAGTATTGGTAACACCCTTTCCATCGCTTGGTAAACCTATGATCAAGATTTGGCAAGTTATTCACTCTACCTTCTTGCCCCAATAAGATTTAGAACCATCCAGGCCCGCATAAACTATTGTAGCTCTGCGAGGGTCAGCCTCCCAGTCCACCTCACGCTGTACTTCCAATTCAATGCCATTAACATTTAAGGTGTTTGTGGAAGGGTCAAAATTCCATTTAGCCCCTTTCCAGGCGCCTGATATTATAGTATGATCAGCACCAAAAGTCATTATGGAAGATTGCTTTTGATGACCATAAGAATAGCCAAGATCAATATGTTCCCAATTACCGACCAACTCTGTGTCGGCAATTGGAGCCTGAGGTACATCACCATAACGCTCTGGCATAACTACCGGCCACCCACTTGAGGTCCATTTAATGCTGCGAATGCCCCCCATCATGATCGCATTACTATAAGGATTACCGCCAACATCTTCGGGAAAACGTTGTTGAGAAGCATAGAACCAATTTCCCTGGCTGTCATCAAATACAGCACAGTGACTGATGCCAACCCAGCCATAACCCTCACTGAACTTATAGGGATGTGTCAAGACAACTGGATTATCACCTGCTCCTTGGGAAGCATCCGTTACAGCACCATTATAGGTCATGTATGGTCCTGTAATGCACTTTGACCGAAGCACACGGGTATTATAAGGAACATCCAAAGCATCATAGGCCAGGAAAAGATAATAATATCCATCATGATAGATCACCTCGGGAGCTTCAGCACCTTGCCAGCGACTACCTTTCGTACGCGTGAAAATCAGTTTTCCATAAGGAGCAATACTCTGTTCAGATCCAAAAGATTCCGGAAGTTTTTCCATCGTCTTCCCCGATTCCGGATCCAACTGAACAGCAGCTATGCCACTATGCCAGGATCCATAAATCAGCCAATGCTGCCCTTCAGGGGTGACCATCAGCGAAGGATCTATCGCATTAAACTTGAAATAAGCATCCCAGTCATTCTCAGAAGCACGATACCAGTCTTTACCTCTGTCAGAAGAAGAGCAGATGACAAAGCCTTTATCCTGCCACTGATTAGAGGAAGGATCATTCGTTTCCATCATGCCAATAAAAGAATGCTCTGTCCAGGAGCCATCAAAAGGGGAAGTTACAGGTTCCCCACTCTTAATATAATTATTTACTGCAATGGCATAATACATACGATAAAGATGATCATTGATTTTACGAACACAAGGAGCCCAAAAGCCATAGGAAGGATGATCAACAGGTGACAAGCCTTCACGAGACCTGATGGAATTCAAGCTATCCTTAACCCATGCAGGAGCCTCAGACATCGTAGCCCCCATAAACTCCCAATCCACCAGATTCTTACTCCTTCGGCAGAAAAAGTGTCCATGTCCCTCATGCACATTACCATAACTGGCATCCGTCTGGTACATATAATAATAACCGTCTGAAGCCCTCATGACAGTAGGATCATGTACATTAGCCAGGTTCCAGCTGGCACGGTCGTCCCATGAAGCCATAGAAGTATAATCATCCTGATAGGAAGGGCAAACATATTTAGCCAATTCTTCCGCCAGGCTCTCGGTTGTAGTCTGGAAAGACACCTGATCAGAGTATAGCGGTCCATTATCCGTCTCTACGAAAGCCCGTACATAATACATCGTATGAGGATGAAGTCCCGTTAAAGTTATTGTCCAATTATTCTTTACTTCAGCGAGTAAACTGTTGATCGTCGGATTTGCAGAATCAGCGTAGCAAAACCCTCTGCCGGAATCATCTGAACCCGTTACAGCTGCTGTTACCTGAGCCGTAGAAGAAGTAATCTCCGACACGGTAGGAACGGAAAGGACAGTATTAGAAGAGTCGTCCTCATTACTTGTAGAACAACCCACAGCAAATAGAGCACTGAAGAATAACGGCAAAAAGTTCATAAAATCATTTTTACTCATGGCAGTTGAAAATTTCTCAAGTTAAAACCACTATTTCATTATCTCTCTATTGGACAGTTGCAGAGTCCCCAGTAGTCTTGATTTCCCATCCCGGATTCTGCCCTAAATCAGGATCTTTTTTATACTCCTCATTAGGAATCGGGAAGAGATAAGATTTGGGCAATACA
>DHOX01000059.1:0-15412 GCA_002409785.1 Prevotella sp. UBA5379
CATCCTCTCTTTTTGAAACTATGTGTAATACCTTAAATCTTGATATTTTTGCTGCTTGATTCCGCAGACAGTTTTCACTAGGCTAAGATAAAAAGATGATTTATGGTTATCATCATAGATAAGAGAATCCTTAATTCTTACCAAATTCCTCAGTCAGCTCATTGCTGAGTACTCCCTGGCAGATTTGCCTTACCTGTCCGGTCATCCTTACTTCCCAGTCCTTGCTGATCTGTATGTTCAGGTTTCCTCCCAGGCATCTGATGAGAACCTCGTTGTCAACCAGTCCCTTCTTATGCAATACGCACGCTACGGCACATGATGAAGTGCCTGAGGCCAGCGTGAAGCCAGCTCCCCGTTCCCAGATGAGGATACGAGCCTCATGGCGGTTAATGACCTTTGCAAACTGTACATTGATCCTGTTGGGGAACATGGGGTAATGTTCTATCATCGGGCCAACTTTCTTGATTTCATCAATGTCCAGTTGTTCTCTGATGATCACGCAGTGAGGATTGCCCATGGAGACACAATTTGCCAGATATTTTGTTCCATTTACAGTGATGGTTTCGTCATTCACCTCTGCTGCCGGGAATTTTGTCGGTATCAGTGCAGAACGGAATTCTGCTTTCCCCATATCGACGGTAATCAGTACGGCCTTGTTATTTTCAACCTCAACGATATTCGCTTTTACGATTCCGCCTTTAGTCTCGACGGTAAACTGACGTTTGCGGGTAAAACCGTAATCAAATATATATTTACAGAAGATCCGCAGACCATTACCGCTCTTTTCCGCTTCAGACCCGTCCGGGTTGAAAATCCTCAGACCAGCATCCGCTTTATCCGTTTCTACTTTGAGCAGGATACCGTCAGATCCAATGCCGTAATTCACATTACAAATTTTCTTGACTACAGAAGGAGTCAGCGTAAAGGTAATATTCTTGCTGTCCAAAACAATATATTCATTGCCCAGACCTTGCGTCTTAACAAAAAAGTTCTTTTCCATATTGGTATATTTTAAGAATACAAATTTACATCGTTTTTCTGATATATTATATGGAAAAACCTTAAAAAGCGAGTTCAGGCACAACGATAGTGAATTTGTCAGACAAATGTCAGTTTCTTTTTCAGGCCAGAGAAACTTAATGCTTTAATTTTGTGCCGGATTCAAAAGTATGTATTCAAATATTGTCAGACATGATCAAAGGAATGATATTCATGATCAAGGAGCGATTGTCCAGAAGGAGAAAAAGAGAAAGATTTCCGGAAGCGGAAGTGAGCGATGACCTGACCTTGCACCGTTTTTTTGTCTTGTTTCTTTCTTCCTTCATCCTACTGACGACAGTGGCGCTCTTGCCGAAGGGCGGTGACACGAGGCCGTTTACCGAGAAGTTGGAAGACCGGATCAATGATACATCCATGGAAACCTATCAAGACAGTCTTTTCGGATATACCGTCCGTTATCCCGCATTTTTTGAGCAGACCCCTGATTCCCTTATTGATGAGCCAGGGGCTTGCAGGTTCAGTTACTGGGATAACTGGATTCAGATAGTGCAAATGGCCTTCATCCAATCTAATCCCCGGCAACTTACGGTCGGGCAGGGGATGAATAATATCGGCAGATCTCTTCATGCTACGAAAGAAAGTGAGGGAAAGGATTTCTTTATCTTGTCCGGACCATTGTATATTGACGGCAGCAGGATCAACGGATACCGGTTTCATGCCAAATATGTGAGGCATAGGAGAATCTGGTTTGTATTACAACTTACTTATCCTGGAAATTGCTCGAAGGCGGTGCGGCGGATCATCCGTCAAATAGATGAATGGAAAGTCTGGGAAAACAGGTCATCGTGTGGGAACGGATATGAAATACCAGTTCATTGAAGACTATGGAATAAAAAAAGAGTTGGATCATAGTGGTTCGTTTCCTTGCTCACCATGTCCAACTCCTTATATGAAAATATACACTTTAAACCGGATCGTATGCTGGTTTAGAGTTTGCCGACAAGGTCAATGCTCGGTTTTATGGTTTTACTCCCCTGTCTCCATTTAGCCGGACAAACCTCGTCAGTATGAGTGGCTACGTACTGAGCAGCCTGGATCTTGCGGACAAGTTCATCTGCATTACGCCCGATGTTATTATCCTGGATTTCTGCGACCTTGACAAGACCTTCCGGGTTTACCAGGAAGGTGCCACGGTAAGCAACTCCTTCATCCTCCTTATATACCCCGAATCCTTTAGCCAGGGTGCCGATCGGATCAGCCAGCATGGCATATTTGATCTTCTTGATACGCTCTGAAGTATCGTGCCAGGCCTTATGAACAAACTGGGAGTCTGTACTTACAGAGAAGACCTCTACTCCCATACCCTTCAGTTCCTCATATTTGCTGGAAAGGTCTTCCAGTTCTGTAGGGCAGACGAAGGTAAAGTCTGAAGGATAGAAGAAAAACAGGGCCCATTTGCCCTCAATGTCTTTGTTGGATACTGTTTTGAAACTTCCATCCTGGTAAGCCTGAACAGAAAATTCAGGTGCGTGTGCATTAATAATTGGTTCCATATTATTTGTCTTTTAGTTGTACTTTTTTTTATCATTGCAAAGATAGGAAAGAATTGTATTAATTCCAACTGATAAAATCTATCACGTGATAGAAGATTTCTATATATCATAGTAAACCTGCTGATAATCAACAGTATGAGAGATACGTTTTGATTTACGAAAGACAAGAAATAGAAGTAAATACCATGTCTGTTCCTCTTTTTTCCTTATCTTTGCTATATTGTAATTATAAAGAAGGAGAGAAACATGACGTTACAACAACTGGAATATGTCATCGCTGTATACCGGATGAAGCATTTCTCCAAAGCAGCAGATTATTGTAATGTGACCCAACCTACGTTGAGTTCAATGATCCAGAAATTGGAGGAAGAACTGGGAGTTACCATTTTTGACAGGCAGACGAACCCCATTCAACCGACAAGAGAGGGCAAGGCAGTGATCGACCAGGCGTGGAAGGTTCTTTTCCGGGCCCGTAAGTTAAGGGAAACGGTCGAAGAAGAGAAGCAATCCCTTTTAGGACCATTCCTCATCGGTGTCCTGCCCACGATAGCTCCCTATCTGATCCCCCGTTTCTTTCCCCAGCTCATGAATGAGCATCCGGAGATGGATCTTCGTATCATAGAGATGAAGACAAAGGATATGAAGAAGGCGTTGATCCGTGGAGAAATTGATGCCGGTATCTTAGCCCGTGTTGACGGACTGGAAGGAATGCAGTGTGAGCCTTTGTTCAAGGAGAAGTATTTTGCCTATGTTGCCAAGAATGATCCACTTTTCAAGAGAAAGAGCATCCGTGCGGCAGACCTTACCGGGGAATATTTATGGCTGTTGGACGAAGGGCATTGCTTTCGTGACCAACTGGTCAAATTCTGTCATCTGAAGGCTGCCAGCCGGAGCAAGAGAGCTTATACCCTGGGAAGCATTGAGACTTTTATGCGTATTGTGGAACATGACAAGGGGGTGACCTTTATACCAGAGCTGGCTATTTCTCAATTGAGCGAAGAGCAGAAACAACTGGTCCGGCCCTTTGCCGTACCTGTTCCTACCCGTGAAATTATCATGATGACGACCTCACATTTTATCCGCACCACTTTGTTGCAGCATCTTATTACAAGGATCAGAAGTGCTGTTCCGGAAAGGATGTTGATGAAATAAAAAGAGAGGTAAAACAGGAGAAAAGCATACTTTCCCGTTTTCACCGTTAAGGAACGGATCGCAGGAATTTATAAAATGTATCCAATATTCTGTAACTGTTTCACCGAAAACCGGAGTATCTTTGTCCGTGGAAATCAGAAGGATCCTGAGATGGGAATGCGGCGGACCGTTCCGCCTGTCCATGCGCAGGGAGACTGATGACCCAGAACTTTTAAAACTTACGAAGATGAAAAAAACTTTTACGGTAAACGGTATGAAATGTGTGCATTGCAAGGCTAAGGTAGAGAATGCTCTTCAATCACTGGAAGGTGTCCATACCGCGGTAGCAGACCTCCAGCAGAAAAATGTGGTGGTAGACTATGACGATACGGTCGTATCGGTCAGTAACTTGAAGGATGCCGTAGGTGCAAGTGGAAAATATGAACTGGTAGGGTAGACCTGTCTGTGGAACCTGCAAGGAAAAGAGGAGAAGAAAGCGGGTCGAATCATTTCGGCCTACTTTCATGATCATGGATTTTCAAGGAAAGGATAAATGATGAAGAAGACAATTCCTGTTTTAGGTATGGCTTGTGCCTCTTGTGCAGCGAATGTCGAACGCAAACTGAGTTCCTTAAAAGGGATTCAGAGCGCTTCGGTGAGTCTGCCGGCGAGAAGTGCTCTGGTGGACTATGATCCCGGTGTGATTTCTCTTGAGGTGATGAAGAAGAATGTCAATGACATCGGCTATGATCTGGTCATAGAGACCGGCCGTGATGTAGAGATGATCGAGCATAATGCCTATCGGGTGCTGAAAAGAAAAACGGTCCTTTCCTGGATCCTGGCTGTCCTGCTGATGAGCATTTCGATGAGATGGATTCCGCTGGGGTCTGCGGGGTTCACTAACCAGGTAAGTCTGCTGCTGTGCGCAGTGGACTTGTGGGTCTGTGGACGCCAGTTCTATGTCACAGCCTGGAAACAACTCATCCACGCTTCTGCAAATATGGATACCCTCGTGGCCCTCTCCACGGCAATCAGTTTTCTGTTCAGTACCTATAACACTTTTTGGGGAGAACAGACCTGGGGAGCAAGGGGGATAGGATGGCACACCTATTTTGATGCTGCTGCAATGATCGTAACCTTTGTACTGACTGGCAGGCTGCTCGAAGAGAAAGCCAGGGAGAGCACGGCATCAAGCATCCGGCAGTTGATGGGGATGGAATCGAAGACGGCACGTATCGTGGAGCAGGATGACAACGGCCGGGAAGAGATCCGGGAAGTTCCGGTTTCCACGATTTCTCCTGGAGACATCCTGGAAGTCCGTCCCGGCGAGAAAGTTCCGGTTGATGGTGAGGTGACACAAGCTGAGAGTTTTATGACGGCTGATGCAGCATACGTCGATGAGTCCATGATTACCGGTGAGCCGACCCCGGCAGAAAAGAAGAGCGGATCGCAGGTTCTGGCAGGGACCATTCCCAATCAGGGGAAATTCCGCATGAAGGCCCGTCAGATCGGAGCCGACACTGCTCTGTCCCACATCATCCGGATGGTACAGGAAGCCCAGAGCTCCAAGGCTCCCGTCCAGCGGATTGTCGATAAGGTCTCTCTGGTTTTTGTCCCTTCCGTAGCCGGCCTGTCAGTCCTGACTTTCTTCTTATGGTGGGGGATCGGCGGTACTTCAGATTTGCCCAGGGCGATTCTTTCTGCGGTGGCTGTACTGGTGATCGCCTGTCCCTGTGCCATGGGACTGGCCACTCCGACAGCGTTGATGGTCGGTATCGGCAAGGCTGCCCGGCAGCAGGTGCTGATCAAGGATGCGACGGCCCTGGAGGAGTTGAAGAATGTCAGTGTACTGGTAACGGACAAGACCGGAACGCTGACCATCCCTAACCAGAACATTGATTTCACCAAGGCTGATAACCTGCCCCTTGAGGAGCGCGAGACCTTGAAGCCTCATGCCCGCGAGGCGATGAAGACCTTGCAGGATATGGGAATAGAAGTCTATATGATGAGTGGAGATAAGGAGGAAGCTGCTCGTTATTGGGCGGAAAAGGCAGGAATAGCTCATTATCAGAGCAGGGTGATGCCCCAGGACAAGGAAAACCTCGTCCGGAAGCTCCAGACGGAAGGCAAAACCGTAGCTATGGTGGGTGACGGCATCAATGACACCCAGGCGCTGGCGTTGGCTGACGTGAGCATGGCCATGGCCAAAGGTGCTGACGTGGCTATGGATGTGGCTCAGGTAACCTTGATGGGGAACGACTTGCGGCATATTCCGGAAGCGATCCGCCTGAGTAAGAAAACGGTGAAGATGATTTGGGAAAACCTCTTCTGGGCTTTTATCTATAATATAGTCTGTATCCCTCTCGCCGGAGGAGTGCTGTATCTCTTCGGGATTGACTTCCAGATCACCCCGATGTGGGCCAGCGCATTGATGGCCTTCTCCAGTATATCCGTGGTACTCAACTCATTACGGCTGAAGTTTGTGAAGTAGAAACTGTCTTTTACGGATTTCTTTTGGGACAGTTGTGTGTCAGAATATTTGATACTGTTAACTTCTATTAAGAATTTTACTTAAATATTATGAACGTATATTCATATTTTTTTTGTATTTTTCCCAAATGAAGCAGAAACTCTATATTGTATCAAATCGTTTGCCGTTGAAGGCTACCCTGGACGAAGAGAAAGGATTTACCTTTATCCGTAGTGAAGGTGGTCTGGCTACGGGACTGAATTCCTTGAAGATAGATTACGAGAAGCACTGGATCGGATGGCCGGGAATGTGCTTCCCGCGGAAGAAGGAGCAGGATGAGGTCAGGGAGAGGCTGGAAGCGGAGAATCTCCACCCGGTCTTCCTTTCCCAATCACAGTATAAGAGCTATTATGAAGGCTATTGCAACAGCACGCTCTGGCCGCTTTGTCATTATTTCTATGGCTCAGCCCGCTATCAGAAGACCTACTGGGAGTCTTATAAGAAAGTGAACCAGATGTTTGCTGATGAGGTGTGCCGGCTGGCAGGCCCGTCAGCGCTTGTGTGGGTGCAGGATTACCAACTGATGCTGGTGCCGGCAATGCTCAGGGAGAAGAGACCGGATCTGCATATCGGTTTTTTCCTGCACATTCCGTTTCCCAGTTATGAATTGTTTCGTGTCTTGCCCGAGCGTGATCATCTGCTCAAAGGATTGCTGGGAGCAGACTTTATCGGATTCCATACCCATGACTACCTCCGCCATTTCATGAGCAGTGTAGAGCGTACGCTGCATCTCGAATTTCATCTGGAGGAGGTCATCGTCAATGGTCGTGCCGTACATGTGGATGCCCTGCCTATGGGAATCAACTATAGTCTGTATCATCAGGCCGGCAGGAAACCGGAGGTGCAGGCGTATGTGCAGGAGGTCAGGAAATCAACGGCCGGGTGCAGGCTCATTCTCAGTTGTGACCGTTTGGACTATAGTAAGGGTATCCTGCACCGGCTTATGGCTTATGATCTGTTCCTCAAGTCACATCCTGAATACCACGGTAAGGTCTCCATGATGATGGTCGTTGTCCCCTCACGTGACAAGGTAGAAAAATATGCTGAACTCAAGCGCAGGATCGATGAGAAGATAGGAGAGATCAATGGAGCTTATTCCCGGTTAGGGTGGCTCCCCATCCGTTATATTTACCGTGCATTGCCTTTTGCGCAGTTGATGGCTCTTTACAAACTTTGTGATATTGCCCTGGTCACACCACTCAGGGATGGAATGAACCTGGTGGCAAAGGAATATGTGGCGTCAAAGACGGCAGGGGATCCTGCCGTTCTGATCCTGAGTGAGATGGCCGGCGCCTCTGTCGAACTGAAGGAAGCCGTCATCGTCAATCCCAATGACCTGAACCAGATAGAAAAAGGACTGGAGATAGCGTTGAAGATGCCTATGGAAGAACAGCAGCGCCGTCTGGTAGCCATGCAGCATATTGTCTCCACATACGATGTCCGTCAATGGGCGGCAGACTTCATGAAAGAATGGTCGGAGGTCATCGAGCGCAACCTCCAGTTGGCGGCCAAGATTATTACTCCCGAACGGACTGAATCATTCCATGCTTTATGTCAGAAGGCTGATCACCGACTCTTCGTCCTCGATTATGACGGTACCCTGGTGGGCTTTCAGGATGATCCGCTGAGGGCCGTTCCGACATCGGAGCTGATCGTACTCTTGAAGAAAATGACGGAGGATGATAGGAATACGGTGGTCATCAACAGTGGACGAGACCATGAGATTATGGAAAACTGGCTCGGTAATCTTCCGGTTGATATAGCTGCTGAGCACGGGGCTTTTCTCAAAAAGAACGGTGTATGGACCAAGCGGTTCATCCGGCATGGGGTGAGTGACAAGATGCGGAAGATACTGAACCTTTTCGTCTGCAAGACTCCCGGATCCCGCCTGGAGGTAAAGGAAACTTCACTGGCCTGGCACTACCGTGAGGTAGACAGTTGGCTGGGTGATTTCAGATCCCGTCAACTGATGAATGCGCTCATGCCTGAATGCACGAAATATCATCTGCAAATCATGGCCGGTAATAAGGTTGTGGAACTGAAGCCATCCTCTTATAACAAAGGTACGGTGGTGACAGAATACCTTTCGGAAGGATCCTATGGCTTCGTCTTTGCCATAGGGGATGATACCACCGATGAGGATATGTACCGTGCCCTGCCGGATACGGGCATCAGCGTGAATGTAGGGCCGACCGTGAGCCGTGCCCGCTATAGTCTGAAGAGTCAGAAGGAGGTGCTGTCTTTTCTGAACCGAATCATACAATAAAAAACAGAATATAAGAAATGAACTTGAATTATGGTCTTGTCGGCAATAGTTGTACCGCTGCCTTGATTTCTGACCGGGGAGATATAGACTGGCTGTGTATGCCCTATTTTGATTCTCCGTCTATCTTCGCCTCTCTTCTGGATCAGGAAAAGGGTGGGAGATTTGGTATTAGAGTGGGAGGGGACTATACGATCACCCAGCAGTATATCCCTCATACTAATCTGTTAAGGACGCATTTTAAGGGGGCGGAAGGGGAATTTGATATTACTGATTTCATGCCTTGCTATGTTGTGCAGGGTGAGGCAGAGGATTATCATCCTTCGGAAGTTTACCGTTATCTGCACCTTATCAAGGGCAGTCCACAAATCCGCGTGAACTATGATCCACGACCTGACTATGCCCGTGGAAACTGTATAAGCAGTATTGAAGGTAATCATATTGAATCACGTTCAGACACGAATTACAAGGATCGTCAGTACCTGTATTCTTCGTTGCCTCTGGACAAGGTCCTCACAGGTGAACCTTTGATTCTTCAGAAGGATGAGTTTTTCCTGTTATCCTATAATGAGAAAATCGGTGAGGTTGACATGGACAAGGAGAAACTCGAATATTGCCGTACGCTTGTATACTGGCTCAACTGGTCTGAAACCACCCGGAAGTTTCCGGCTTATAACGAGGTGATCGAACGGTCCTTGCTCACGCTCAAGATGATGCAGTTTTATAACGGCGCCGTACTGGCATCGATTACAACCAGTTTGCCGGAAGTCCCCGGGGGAGTAAGAAACTGGGATTACCGTTTTTGCTGGCTTCGGGATGCTTCCATGGCTATCGAAACGCTGGTCAAATGCGGACATACCAAAGCTGCACGGAGATTCGTGAAGTTTGTCGAGTCAACGTTTATCGGCAACCACAGCCGTTTCCAGATCATGTATGGGATACATGGCGAGCGTCAGTTGACCGAGAAGACCCTGGGACATCTGTCAGGGTATGCAGGATCTCGTCCTGTGCGGATAGGCAACAAGGCCTATCTGCAGAAGCAGAATGATTCATTCGGTTATCTGATGAGCATGATCTATCAGTACTATACGCTGGTACCAGGCTCCACGGATGATGTGGAAAACATGTGGGATATGGTCAAGAGCATTGAGGAAATGGTGATGAAAAACTGGCGTAAGCCTGACAAGGGCATCTGGGAGATCAGAGGGCAGGCACATCATTTCCTGTCCTCAAAGGTAATGTGCTGGGTCGCTCTGGACCGTGGCGCAAAAATCGCAAGACAGTTGGGTATGGGGAGCTATGAGAGACAATGGGAACTGGAGGCCGCTGCGGTCAAAAGTGATGTCTTCCTGCATGGCTGGAACCACAGGCTCCAGGCGTTCACCCAGACTTATGATAATAATTATCTCGATTCATCAGTTCTGCTGATGGAGCCTTACGGATTTATACGGGCGGATAATCCGAAATATTATTCCACCGTCCAGGCTATAGGGAAAAGTCTTTTCAAGAACGGACTGATGTATCGTTATAATTCTCCTGATGATTTCGGCTGTCCAAAGTCGGCATTCGTTATCTGCACCTTCTGGTTTATCCGGGCTCTGTTTGTGACCGGTCAACAGGAAGAGGCCAGAAAACTGTTTGAAAATATCCTGGACAAGACAAACCACCTGGGGATGCTGAGTGAAGACATCAGCTTCGAGACCGGCGAACTGCTGGGGAATTTTCCGCAGGCCTACTCTCATCTGGCCCTGATCAATACAGCTATGCTTTTTTCTAAGTGAAACCGGTCCGGGACGGATGACTTTAATGATCTTCCGGCAGGAGGCAGCAGGTCCCCATAAAAATACAGTTATCATAAATGTGAATCTATAAAGTGAATTTTCTTTCAATTTGTTTGGCAGAACGAAATAAAAGTTTTACTTTTGCCATCGTAAACAATAAGAAAACGGAAAAATGATGAAGTCTTACGCATCTTTTTATTATTACTTTTACTTTACAGGCAGCCGTAGAGCGGGAAGTTGCGTATTCATTTCAACTTATAGTATTTAAATTATACATAAAGAAATCACGAAACGGTCCCGCTCGAAAGAGCGCGACCGTTTTTTTTATTTTATTATGAAACGAATAGCAATACAAGGAGAGATCGGGTCTTTCCACGACATCGCAGCGCATGAGTACTTCAAGGGAGAACAGATCGAATTAACCTGTTGTGAAACCTTTGAGGAAATTTTCGCACAGATCAGGAAGGATCCTACCATCATCGGGATGATGGCTATTGAGAACACGATAGCCGGTTCGATCTTACACAACTACGCCCTTCTCCAGGAGTCGGATGACGTGATTGTGGGAGAATCGAAACTGCATATCCAGCACTGCATCTGCTGTCTTCCCGAAGATGACTGGGCGACACTGAAGGAAGTACATTCCCATCCCGTTGCCTTGGCACAGTGTCGCCATTTCCTGGATTCCCATCCGGATCTGAAAGCCGTGGAGTCTATTGATACGGCCGGATCGGCAGCGGATATATCCAAGCACCATCTTCTGGGCATGTCAGCGATCTGCTCCCCCTATGCAGCCCGTCTCTATCACCTGAAGATACTCCAGAATGATATTCATGACAACAAGCATAATTTTACCCGTTTCCTGATCGTCTCTTCACCCATGAAAGCTGACTATCTCCGTTCTATTGCCCAGAGCAACAAGTCGAGTATCGTGTTCAGCCTTCCCCATGAAGAGGGCTCCCTGAGCAGGGTTCTTGCCATCCTGAGTTTCTATGACATCAACCTGACCAAGATCCAGTCACTTCCGATTATCGGCCATGAATGGGAATATCTGTTCTACGTGGATGTAACGTATGATAATATCACACGATACCGTCAGTCCATTGATGCTATTACGCCCCTTGTGAGAAATATCAAAATATTAGGAGAATATCAAGAAGCAGAATCATGAATATACAACCAGCAAATCGTGTGAATCAGATACAGGAGTACTATTTCAGCAGGAAACTGAAAGAAGTGGCCAGATTGAATGCCGAAGGACAGGATATTATCTCCCTGGCCATCGGAAGCCCGGACATGCCACCGTCATCACAGACCATAGACAAACTCTGTGAGGTGGCCCGCCAGCCTGATGCCCACGGGTACCAGCCTACGGTAGGTATACCGGAACTGCGCAAGGCCATGGCCGGATTCTATAAGAGATGGTATGGCGTGGACCTGGACTGGAAAACGGAGATCCAGCCTCTGATCGGTTCAAAGGAAGGAATCCTGCATGTCACGCTCACCTTCTGTAATCCCGGTGATGAGGTCTTGATCCCGGATCCCGGCTATCCTACTTACACCGCCCTGAACAAGATCCTCGGACAGAAAATCACTTATTATAATCTCCAGGAGAAGAATGGCTGGCAACCGGATTTTGATGCACTGGAACAGATGGATCTCAGTCATGTGAAATTGATGTGGACCAATTATCCCAATATGCCCACAGGAGGAGATGCACGCATGGAGACTTATGAACGTCTGGTGGATTTTGCCAAGAGACATCATCTCATCATCGTCAATGATAATCCTTATTCCCTGATTCTGAACGAGCACCCGATGAGCATTCTGCAGGTCCCCGGGGCCAAAGACTGTTGCATTGAGTTTAACTCTATGTCAAAGAGCCATAACATGCCGGGCTGGCGTGTGGCCATGGCCGTTTCCAATCCGACATTCATCTCGTGGCTTCTGAAGATCAAGAGTAATGTGGATAATGGAACCTTCAAAGGAATACAACTGGCTGCCGCCGAGGCCTATAACACAAACTCAGAGGAATGGCATCGTCAGAACAACATTGAGAATTACCGCCGCCGCCGGGATATAGCCGAGAAGATCATGACGGTCCTGGGCTGTACCTTCGACCGGAAACAGGTAGGAATGTTCCTGTGGGGAAGGATCCCTGACCGCTATGAGAAGGTGGAGAACCTTACGGAGCGTGTACTCCATGAGGCACGGGTGTTCATCACGCCGGGATTCATTTTCGGTAATAATGGAAAACGCTATATCCGTATCTCTCTCTGTGCCAAGGATGAGCAGATCCGTGAAGCGCTCAGACGAATAGAGGAGTTGAAATGGTAGAAAGAAATAAAAACTAAAAAACGATAAAAGTATGGAACTAAATCTCGAACCTTTAAATTTGCCGAGTGATCAGGAACGCCCTTCCTGTATCATTGCTGGTCCTTGTTCGGCTGAAACCGAAGAACAGGTGATGACAACTGCCAGACAACTGGCGGCCAAAGGCTGTCACATGTTTCGCGCAGGAGTGTGGAAACCGCGTACCAAACCGGGATGCTTCGAAGGCAACGGCGAAAAAGCCTTGCCCTGGCTCCAGGAAGTGAAGCGGGAAACGGGTATGCTGGTGGCTACAGAGGTGGCAACACCGGAACATGTAGAACTTTGTGAAAAATATGGCATTGACATCCTTTGGGTCGGCGCCCGTACCTCGACGAATCCTTTTGCTATGCAGGCTCTGGCTGATTCTCTCGAAGGATTCAGAGGACCTGTGCTTGTCAAAAACCCCGTAAATCCTGATCTGGAACTATGGATCGGTGCACTGGAGCGCCTGAACCGGGCAGGCATCAAGCGTATGGGAGCTATTCTGAGAGGGTTCTCCAGTTATGATGATCAGATCTTCCGCAATCAACCGATGTGGCAGATTCCGATTGAATTGCGTCGTCGCATCCCGAACCTTCCCATTATCGTCGATCCCAGTCATATCGGCGGACGCCGTGACCTCATCGCTCCGCTCAGCCAACAGGCTATGGATCTCGGCTTTGACGGATTGCTCATTGAGAGCCACTGTGACCCGGACAATGCCTGGAGTGATGCCAAGCAGCAGGTGACACCGGATGTGTTGAATTATATGATCAACACATTGGTGGTACGTGATGAGCACAGTAATACCGAGGGACTGCGCCAACTCCGCAGTGAGATTGATGATATTGACAATCAGTTGATGGACTTGCTGAGTAAGCGCTTTCGGATCTGCCGTGAAATCGGTACGTTCAAGAAAGAGCATAATATGACAGTCCTCCAATCTAAGCGGTATAATGAAATCCTTGAAAAAAGGGGAGCAGAGGCCGTACGGTGTCACATGGATTCAGAGTTTGTGGGACATGTGTTCGAACTGGTCCATGAAGAAAGTGTACGGCAGCAACTGGAAATTGTGAAATAAGACGATGAGAATTTTAATTTTAGGTGCAGGCAAGATGGGATCTTTCTTCATCGATCTGCTGAGTTTTGACCACGATGTAGCCGTCTATGAGAAAGATCCTAAACGTCTGCGTTTTACTTACAACTGCCAGCGCTTCCGGTCACCGGAGGAGATCACGGCTTTCAAACCGGAAATGGTGATCAATGCCGTGACGGTAAAGTATACCCTTCCGGCATTCCGGGAGGTGCTCCCTCTGATCCCGAAGGACTGCATCATCTCTGACATTGCTTCTGTCAAGACGGGCCTGGAGAATTTCTATCAGAAGAGCGGGCATCCTTTTGTGAGTACTCACCCTATGTTTGGCCCTACTTTTGCCAATCTGGACCAGTTGTCGGAAGAGAATGCCATCATCATTAAGGAAGGGGATGAGCGTGGACGGGATTTCTTCCATAAGCTATATGCTTCTCTGGGACTGAACATCTATGAATATACTTTCAGGGAACATGACAAGACCGTTGCCTATTCCTTGTCAATCCCTTTTGTCAGCACTTTCGTCTTTGCGGCTGTCATGAAGCATCAGGATGCGCCGGGGACGACGTTCAAACGCCACATGATGATCGCCAAGGGGGTTCTGAACGAGGATGATTACTTGTTGCAGGAAATCCTTTTCAACCCGTATACGAAGGGACAGGTGAGCAAGATCCGGGAACAACTTACGGAGCTTATCAAAATCATAGACAATAAGGATGGGAAGGGAATGAAAGCCTATCTGACGAAAATCCGGAAAAATGTTGCCGGTGATATAGAAATCAAACCGCGGTGACTACTTGACTGATGATCCTGGGGAAAGCCGGGAGAGGAGAATGGTCTCAGGAGAGGACCTGCCGGTGGAGATTTTAAGGGGAGGAGACGGGGAAGGGTTCCTGGATGTAAGATGAGGGCTTTTTCCTTGGCGATCTCAAAATTTATAATTATCTTTGCAGACATTGGGTGAAAAGACATCGGTGTGGTTTGTCCGGTATCCATGGGAAAATCCCGGTATCCCCGTGAAATCAATTAAAAGACTAATAATGAAGAAAAAATTATTCATCCTTTTGGGAGCTCTCCTGCTGACCTTGACAGCAAATGCTCAGTTTGAAGCAAATAAAACGTATATTAATGGTTCTCTTTCCGGACTGAACCTGGGATATAACGGCAAGGAAAAACTTCAGTTTGGTGCCCAGGCCCAGGTGGGACGCCTGGTTGCTGACAATCTGATGATCCTGGGACAGGCTGGCTATGAACACACGGGGGGAAATGAAGACGCTCCGGATAGGGTCATGGTGGGAGCGGGATTCCGCTATTATATCATTCAGAATGGCTTTTATCTGGGTGCTAATGCCAAACTTGTTCATGCCAATCATAATTATAATGATCTTTTGCCTGGACTGGAAGTGGGCTATGCTTTCTTCTTGAGCAGGACGGTGACCCTGGAGCCGGCTGTCTATTATGACCAGAGTTTCAAGAATCACAGTGATTATTCCACGATAGGGGTAAAGGTCGGCATCGGAATTTATCTCTGGTAACCGGTACTGAAGGAAAATACTTCAGCCTGTCCTTCTTCGTTGAAAGGACAGGCTTTTTCTTTCTTATCGTATACTTCTCGTTTTAAAGCCTTAAAGTCACTGACCTTGACGCCTGATCCTGGGGGTATAGTCAGGGAGAGGCAATGCACCATTTTGGGGTACCGAAATGGTGCATATT
>DHOX01000059.1:15610-50868 GCA_002409785.1 Prevotella sp. UBA5379
CATATCGGTCACAATTGACTATGGTCGTAAGAATCAGTGATTATGATTCTTATCATTAAAACAACAACAATATTATTTGAACCCTTTTTGCTCATTAGAGGGGGGTATGTGCATTCCTGTAGCTTTTACCGATTAATAAAAGTTAAAAAAGAGATGCTTAGAAGGTCCATTTTTGCTAATAACTGTATTTTTGCAAAACAGACATGACAATATTGTGTCTTGTCTTTCCGAGTTCAGAAGGGGATGGGCCAGTTTAAGGGATGATTATCCTGTAATCGTTCAGACAGGGATTTGCAATTTCTTCTCCTATTTGCAAAACGGTGACTATTATACTACTAAAAGAAATCAAAAAATGGAATGCGAAGTGTTGGATAAAAAAGACAGGGAGGAATCTGTCCCTTGCTTTCAGAAGTCAGATGAAGGGTTTACGATGCGTGAGGCCATTGCTGAAGCCCAGCGGTGTTTACATTGTAAAGTCCCGCAGTGCAGACGGGGGTGTCCTATTGAAAATGATATTCCCGATTTCGTACATGAAGTTTCGATGGGGAATTTTGGCTCTGCCATGAAGATCATCAACGTCAGAAGTAATCTGCCGGCTATATGTGGCCGCGTCTGTCCTCATGAGAAACAGTGTCAGGGGCATTGTGTCTTGGGAAAGAAAGGCCAACCCGTACAGATTGGAAAGATAGAGCAGTTTGTCGCTGACTTTGATACCCGGATGCACTTGACCAGTGAGAAGATTCCTCAGAAAACCCGTGGGAAGGTCGGAGTGATCGGCTCCGGACCTGCAGGCCTGACGGTGGCGGGTGATCTGGCACGGCAGGGATTTGCGGTTACTATTTTTGAAGGTCTGCCGGAGCCCGGAGGGGTGTTGATGTACGGTATCCCGGAATATCGTCTGCCGAAAGCAGTGGTCAGGGCCGAGATCAGGAAGATTGAGGCTTTGGGCGTCAACTTTATCTGCAACTGTATGGTAGGAGAGAACGGGGTGACCGTAGACAGCATCTTCAAGGAGGGGTATGATGCGATCTTTATGGGTACGGGAACAGACGTTCCCAAAGATATGCATGATACTCCTCGGTCTACTCTCCGTGGCGTGAGCCAGAGTACTTATCTGCTTCATAATTTTAATGCTTATCATGAAGGGGCCATGAGCCGCGATATGGTTCCCTTGCAGGCAGGGCAGAGAGCAGGAATCATCGGGGGAGGCAATGTGGCTATGGACGCTGCGCGGACTTGTGTCCGGCTGGGCGCTGACGTGACCGTTCTCTACCGTCGTACGGAGGAAGAAATGCCTTCGAATAAGGAGGAATATGGCCTGGCCGTCAAAGAAGGAGTCAAGTTTCAGTGGAAAACAACGGTGGAGGAGTTCCTTCCCGGCAAAAATGGACGATTGGCAGCCTGCCGCCTGAGCACTCCGGAAGGAGAGAAGATTCAAAAGTTTGACCGTATCTTCCTGGCTGTCGGCAATCAACCGGCCCGCCGCATTATCAGTACCACAAAAGGGATAGAAGTGGATGATAAAGGATATGTCAAGATTTCGGAACGTCCTTATGGGATGACCACCCGAAGGGGCGTCTTCGCCGGTGGTGATGTCGTGCACCGCCCACAGACGGTTGTCATGGCGATGAAAGCTGCTAAAAAGGTGGCCCATGGGATAGAACAGTATATAGATGCCATCAAACTGATGCAGGACGTGGGACTGGATATTCCGGATGCCTGATGCACAATGACATTATAAAAGATAATTTTGAATTTATTAGTTTAAAACTCCTTTAATTATTTGCATGCGGGCATTCTATCCTTTACCTTTGCAAGCATGAATCGATATGTCACCATGATTTTCTGCCTCCTTTCCGGAATGGCTGCCTATGCACAACGAACTTGTGTGGTCGCTGATATGGAGACTCATGTCCCTATCCGGGATGCCGTTGTTCATACCAATACAAATCATTGGGCAAGAACAGACTATCGGGGGTATTTTGCCATGCGTTATTCCTTTGATTCTGCTTCCGTCTATAAGACCGGATATGTGAAGACTTATATTTATAATAAGAATCTCCCGGATACGGTCTTGCTGCTTCCTCAGTCACACCAGTTGAACGAAGTGGAGGTGTATGGAAAGGATATGGGAAAGAAAAATGCATCTTCTTTGGGCGAAGCTGCAAGACAGGCAGCGAAGGAGGTGGTCGTTCCTAGAGGACTGGTCAGCTTTAATGCCTTTGGGTGGATGGACCGTCGGGGAAATCGTGACAGAAGACATCTGAAAAAAGCTGAGAGTGTGATCTCTGATTTGGATTCGGAGAGTAAAAAGAATGATCCTGTCCTGGATGCCTTTCATCAGGAACAGGCCCGGAAAGCTGCTGCAGAGAAGGCTAAACTGGATGCCTTGAACAGGGCGCGTGCGCAGCAGGCAGCGGATTTAGAAAAGAAGAAAGAGACGGCGGAAAAGGAAATCGCTAACCAGTAGTGGTTATCCTCTGGAGATGAAAGGGAAGTGAAGGGGTGGAAAGTATGCCTGCTTCTTTTCCCTATTGAAGGCTTTCTTTTCATTTGCAATTTTGAACACTTATTTTTTAAGTGATTGTTTGGATTTTCCATATAATTATTATATCTTTGCAGCAAATTACTTGTTATGTTTGAAAATCTAAGCGACAGACTTGAACGCAGTTTCAAAATATTGAAAGGTGAAGGAAAAATCACCGAGATCAACGTTGCTGAAACGATGAAGGATATTCGCAGGGCATTACTGGATGCGGATGTCAATTATCGGGTAGCAAAGGATTTCACTAACCGCGTCAAGGAGAAGGCTTTGGGTATGAATGTGCTGACGGCCGTCAAACCCGGACAACTCATGGTCAAACTCGTTCATGATGAACTGGTGACACTCATGGGAGGAGAGGATGCTCCGTTCGTCCTGAAAAGTCATCCGGCAGTGGTGCTGATGAGTGGTTTGCAGGGTTCTGGTAAAACGACTTTCAGCGGGAAGCTGGCGCATTATCTGAAAACAAAGCAAGGGAAGAAACCGCTGCTGGTGGCTTGTGATGTCTACCGGCCGGCAGCTATCGACCAGTTGAAAGTTGTCGGTAGTCAGGTTGAAGTACCTGTCTATGCTGAGCCGGATAACAAGAATGTCAATACGATTGCGGATCATGCCATCCAGCAGGCGAAGACTGACGGGAATGATGTGGTGATCATTGATACGGCCGGTCGTCTGGCTGTCGATGAGCAGATGATGCAGGAGATCTCCAGCCTGAAAGATCACGTCAATCCTGATGAGACCTTGTTCGTGGTGGATTCCATGACGGGTCAGGATGCTGTGAACACGGCCAAGGAATTTAATGATCGTCTGGACTTTGACGGGGTGGTGCTGACTAAACTGGATGGTGATACGCGTGGCGGTGCTGCTCTTTCTATCCGTACTGTCGTCAGCAAACCGATCAAGTTTATCGGTACAGGAGAAAAACTGGATGCTATGGATGTTTTCCATCCATCCCGTATGGCTGACCGGATCCTGGGAATGGGAGACGTGGTCAGCCTCGTGGAGAGAGCTCAGGAGCAGTTTGATGAGAAGGAAGCCCTCAAACTCCAGAAGAAGATCCAGAAGAACCAGTTTGATTTCAATGATTTCCTGAAGCAAATCGAGCAAATCAAGAAGATGGGTAACCTGAAGGATCTTGCAAGCATGATTCCTGGTGTGGGTAAAGCCATACGTAATGTGGATATTGATGATAATGCCTTTAAAGGTGTAGAAGCAATTATCAGGAGCATGACGCCGAAGGAGCGTACTCATCCTGAGGTCCTGGATTCCAGCAGGCGCCGCCGTATTGCGATGGGTTCGGGAACGGATATCCAACAGGTAAACCGGCTGATCAAGCAGTTTGACCAGACACGCAAGATGATGAAAATGGTCACGGGTCCGAACATGGCTGGGATGGCAAGCAGGATGCAGGGTATGAAGATGCCGAATCTATCAAAAGAATAATAAAATGACTCTGATTGACGGAAAAGCTACAGCGACGGCTATTAAAGAGGAGATCGCGGAGAAAGTGAAGAAGATCATTGACAACGGGGGAAAGCAGCCTCATCTGGTAGCTGTGCTCGTAGGCCATGATGGTGGGTCGGAGACTTATGTTAAGAACAAGATGATTGCGTGCCAGGTTTGTGGCATCAAGTCTACGCTGATCCGTTATGAGGATGATGTTACTGAGGAGGAACTCCTTGCCTGTGTGGATCGTCTGAACAAAGACAAGGATGTGGATGGTTTTATTGTCCAGCTGCCCTTGCCTGAACAGATCGATGAGCAGAAGATCATTATGGCTATTGATTACCGTAAGGATGTGGATGGCTTCCATCCCATTAATGTCGGACGTCTGTCAATAGGCCTGCCTTGTTTCGTTTCCGCCACTCCGCTGGGTATACTGACATTGCTGAAGCATTATAATATCCGGACAAGTGGAAAGAAATGCGTCATTATCGGCCGCAGCAATATTGTTGGAAAACCGATGGCACAGTTGATGATGAATAAAAAATATGGTGACTGTACCGTAACGGTATGTCATAGTCATACGCAGGATATAGCCAGGGAGACAAGGGAAGCAGACATTCTCATTTCTGCCATTGGCAAACCTGATTTTGTAACTGCCTGCATGGTAAAGGAGGGAGCTGTAGTGATCGATGTAGGCACTACGCGTGTTCCTGATCCTTCCAGGAAGAGGGGGTATCACCTCAATGGTGATGTGAAATTTGATGAGGTCGCTCCCAAATGTTCGTATATCACTCCTGTTCCAGGAGGCGTGGGGCCGATGACCATCTGTTCCTTGATGAAGAACACCCTGGCAGCAGCCCAGAAAGAATACTATCGTTAAAGTTGAGACAATAAACACTTGATTTTTTATAACTCTCTAATTTGTTCGGGGCTGGACGCAGTGATGCCTCCAGCCTCTTTTAATTAGAGGCGTGAAGATTGAGGGTGGACCTGTCGAGGTATCCGTCCCTTACGGCCTGACGACCGGTAAGGGCTTAAATCTGAGAAATATGAAGAATAAGTTGCTCTTTTTGTTTGTGGCCTGTTTGTTGACTCTTTCCGGTAAGGCTCAGCCTTTACCTCTTTATACCATTACAGGGCGTGATACAATCGTTCAGATATTTCTTTATTCGCCTGGAATTTCCGAGGGACTTCATGCCGCTTATCTTGACGGCAACCAGAACTGGCAGGAGCTGGGACAGGTGTTGACCTGTGATTACGGGCCCTGGGGGTCAGGGAAGAAAATGTATACCCCTTTTGTCACAAAGGCCAATGACGGTTCGTGGCGTGCTTTATGGTCATTGGATCATCAGTCGCCGGCCTTTGCGGCAGCCTATTCCGAGGATTTGATCCACTGGCGTCCCCAGGATTACCCCGTCGTCCGGGAGCATGATGTGATGGCACCTGTAGCCTATCAGATGGATGATGGGAGCTGGGATATTTATTTTAAGACACCTCAGGGGAAACGATATGTGCATGCCTCAGATGATTTCCGGACTTTCGCCGAGGATACCCTGCAGGCAGTGGCGGATGATGTCCTCTGGCAGCAGGATACCGCTGTGGTCGGTGGGAAGGTGCGGTATGGCAACACCTTTGAGGTTCCGGCCGTGCATCTCCGTTATATGCAGAACTGGTTTCGGGCATTGGCACAGGATCAGGCCCTTTGCAGTGAGCGGATGAAAGATGACCGGCAGCGGTTTTCTGCCCTCGGGGATACCTTGAGATCGACTCTTGTCGTCGACCCGTTGAAGGTGCACCGGATCAGTAACCGGTTGATGGGCGTTTTCTTTGAGGACATCAATTCGGCAGCTGATGGCGGACTATATGCGGAAATGGTCCGTAACCGTGATTTTGAAGACCCCGGAAATCAGAAGAATGCATGGGCTGCTCACCCGGCGTGGAAACTTTACCGGATGGTCAGCAAGAAAGAGTTGGAAGAAGAGCCGTTGTCTCTGGTGACAGATCATCCTTTAAGCAAGCACAATCCTCATTATGTGGTACTTGGAAAGGATGAGGTCATAAGTAATTCCGGGTGGGACGGCATGCCGGTGAAGGCCGGTTTTTACGATTTCTCCTTTTTTGCCAATCAGATAGAAGGGGATAAAAATCAGATCGAGGTGTCTTTGATTTCCGATGACGGCACCATAGTTGCAAAGGATAAGGTGAAGTTGGAGGGGACCGGATGGAGACGTTATGCGTTATCCTTGAATACGGTCCCGAAAAAGAAAGAGGCTGTAGAGGCCGGTTACAAGAATTGCCATTTGCAACTCCTTGTCAAGAAGGAAGGGAAAGTGGGAGTTGATATGATCTCTCTCTTTCCTCATGATACTTACAAGGGACATGGAATGCGCAAGGACCTTGCTGAGACCATTGCGGCACTTCATCCTAAATTCATGAGGTTCCCCGGCGGATGTCTGGTCCACGGCCAGGGACTCTCCAATATTTACAGGTGGAAAGAGACTATCGGGCCGTGGCAGGATCGTGTGCCGGCTCCGAATATATGGAATTACCATCAGACCAGAGGACTGGGCTTTTATGAATTTTTCCAGTTCTGCGAAGATATTGGCGCAGAGCCACTGCCGGTAGTTGCTGCCGGTGTCTCCTGTCAGAACTCGCGCGCCGATGCAGACGGACTTGCCGGTCAGCAGGGAGGAATTCCGATGAAGGATATGCCTCAGTATGTTCAGGATGTGCTAGACCTGATCGAGTGGGCTAATGGGGATCCCGCCACATCTAAATGGGCTAAGATGCGTGCGGACGAGGGGCATCCTGCGCCTTTTCATCTCAAGATGATCGGAATCGGAAATGAAGATCTGATCTCGACAGTTTTCGAGAAACGTTATCTCATGATCTGCCAGGCGGTAAAGAAAGCCTATCCGGCCATAGAGGTGATCGGAACAGCAGGGCCCTTTCATGACCCTTCTTCTGATTATACGGAAGGATGGCGCTTTGCCAGGGCACATGCTGACTGCATAGATGCCGTGGATGAGCATTATTATGAGCGTCCGGGATGGTTCCTCCATCATCAGGACTATTATGATGATTATAGCCGGAAGTCTCCTGTGGTCTATTTGGGAGAATATGCTTCTCAAGGCCGTACAGTGGAAAATGCCCTGGCAGAAGCCGTATACCTTTGTAGCATTGAGCGGAATGCGGATGTTGTACAGATGGCTTCCTATGCTCCCTTGCTGTGCCGTAAGGGATATATGGACTGGAATCCTGATTTGATCTATTTTGATGGTACTTCGGTAGAGGTGACTCCCAGCTACTGGGTTCAGTACTTGTTTTCCAATTATTCAGGTGATCAGTATGTCTCGTCTCATCTTGATGTGGCTGCTCCGGTTGCTTATCGGATAGCTTCCAGTGTCGTAAGATCGTCAAAGACGGGCAGGGGATATATCAAACTGGTCAATGCTTCTCCCAAGACGGTGATCATGGATGTGAAGGGTGTTTCTCTGGTTGCCGGAAAAGAAGAGATGCAGTTGCAGGGTGATCCGTCTGACCGTCTTATCCATGTCCGTCGTGCCGGCGGTCTGCAGGACCAGGCATCTCCCGCCCAGATTCAGGGCCAGACAGTTATTCTCCCCCCGTATTCGGTGAACGTAGTAGACTGGAAATGACTTGCAGGAAAGGCTGAGCAGGCGGGACTTTCAAACAAGGATTAGATGTTGATTTCTTCTATTCCGCCGTAATTCGTCTCATGTTCGAAAGCATGCTCGGCGCTGAAAAGACCACCGTAGATTCCTGCACAGATGAGTACTCCGCCATGGGCGAAAAGTGCAGCGTGCCGGTAAGGCTTTTTCTTTAACTCATCCAGAAAGGAACTGACGCGGGCATATAAGTCCGGGAATCCTTCCCCGCCGGTACAGGACAGGTGCATGTAGTCATCGTACCATTTGAGGATGAAGGGATCCGTCTTGGCGATGTCTTCGAATCGTTTCATCTCCCATGCTCCCATATTCATCTCTTTAAGCCGGTTGTCAATGGTGGCTTTTCCTAATTTCCTTCCCGGCCGTGCCGGAAATCCATCCGTGGAATAGCCACAGAAAGCGGCGAGTTTGCGGGCACGGGTGAGCGGAGAGGTGAACACGGCATCAAAGGAAGAAGGAATTCCTTCTTCTTTCATCAACTTTCCCAGTTGGCTTTTTGTTTCGGCTGCTTCCTGGGGGAAGGTCTCTGCCACCGGTACGTCTGCCCATCCGTAACACGTGCCTTTCGGCACTCCTACACGGGTATGTCTGATCAATATGACTTTCATAAACTATAATAGATTTTCTGTGACATAAAGACTGAGTTCGACAAGCAGGAAAAGTGCGCCACAACAGTCGCCTGTATAGCCGCCTATCTTTTTATAAAGAAGGAGATAGAGGAAATACATGATAAAGCATGGGATAAAAAGCAGGAGTTCCCACCCTGCAAAATGACTATAGTAGAGGAAGATTGCCATTGGGATAGCCCCCTGGAAGAAAAGGCTGAGACCTGCCGGGACGGAAAACTTACGGTAGACAACTTGGTTCTTGGCTTGTTCTACGGGTCTTGCATAAGGCAGCATCTGAATGATCTGTCCGGCAATCATCTTGGAGAAAGAGTCTGCTGCGACCACGAAGAGAAAGGTGTAGAGGTCTCCTCTGCTCCCTGTTATGTTAAGCAACAGGAAGAAGAAAAGCAGTTCATAGAAAAGGATTCCCAGTACTCCGTATGTGCCGATCTTGGAATCTTTCATGATGTCCAGGATCCGCTGCCTGTCGTTTCCCCCTCCAAACCCGTCAAGGAAGTCGGTCAGCCCGTCTTCATGCAGTGCTCCTGTAACCAGAATACGTACAATCATGGCTATCAGAACACTTATGGTCAGGGGCAGAAACTGTTTACACCCGATCAATGCTCCTCCCATCAGTGCTCCTGTCAGCCAGCCCACGAGAGGCCAGTGCTCAACTACTGTACGGTAGGCTGCCTTGGGGGGCTGGTGAATCCTCCAGAAAGGCAGACGTGTGAAAAAGATGAAGGCTGCCCAGATACGGTCAGTCCATTTGAGGTTACTGTCAATTGCTACTTTCATAAATGGTGGCTTGAATTCTTGATATGAATAATCTTGTGTTCTTCTCCTGTTCCGGGGCGGGGTGAGCTATGCCGGCTAAAAATATTTCGTGATATGTCCCTTCTCGAAGGAATTCATCTCATTGATCATACGTACGGCCGATTCGATGATCGGATAGGCACATAGTGCTCCTGTCCCTTCACCCAAGCGGAGCCCTAGGGAGAGAATGGGACGGGCGTGTAAAAGGTCTAACATCTTCCGGTGCCCTTCTTCGTCTCCGCAATGTCCGAACAGGGCATAGGGAAGTATATCCGGCTCCAGACGGGAAGCTCCCAGAAGGCAGGCCGTCATGATGAAGCCATCTATTAAAATGACCATTTTCAGTTCTGCTGCACGCAGCATGGCTCCTATAGCTCCGATCATTTCAAAGCCTCCGAAATAGCGCAGAACGGTAAGGGTTCTGTCCCGTCCTGATTCCTGATGTGTGTTGAGAAAGTGATCTATGGCTTGCTGAAGGATCTCCCTTTTATGTTCCGTTCCTTCCGTATTGAGTCCGGAACCGGCTCCGATACATTCGGAGAGGGGGAGATGACCGAACAGGGACATCCAGACGGAAGACGGGGAGGTGTTGCCGACTCCCATTTCTCCCATACTGATCACGTTGCATCCTTTTTCGTGGCAATTGTCTACGAGTTGTGCTCCTTTGTCGATTGCTTCATCAAACTGCTCCTCTGTCATGGCTGGGCCATAGAGGAAATCCTTGGTGCCGGAATCAACCTTATCATGGACGATTCCCTGGACCGTAGACAGATTATGGTCTACTCCCATATCTATGATCAGAAGATGAAAATGGTGTTGCCTGCAAAAAAGGTTGACACCGCCACCTCCGCGGGTGAAGTTGATCATCTGCTGCCAGGTAACCTCACGAGGGGTAGCACTGACACCTTCATGCTCTATGCCGTGGTCGCCGCCGAAAAGAAGATGGCAGGGATGGCTGAGGCATGGGGACAGCGTGTGTTGTATGAGGCCGATCTGCAAGGCCAGGTCTTCAAGGAATCCCATGGATCCTTTGGGCTTGTTCAGGTTGTCTATTTTTGCCTGGAGGGGTCGTCGTAATTGTTCGTTAGGGGGTTGAATATGAAAAGTGCGCATATTTTCAGGGTTTTTGATGAATGTTCCTTGTCGTATCACTTGCTCCTTTGATGTTCACGGGGATTCCAGAGATCATCAGGATGACGGTATCAGCCTTGGAGGCAACGTACTGGTTGAACCATCCCAGCAGATCGGTGAATCTTCGCTGCACCGGACTGTCGCTTGTTCCGCCACTCCCGATTTCGTTGGTGACGAAGATAAAAATAGCCTCTTGCCGGATGAAAGCATCAAATTCTGATTTGACTTCCTGAAGGACCTGATCTACAGAAGGCTGCTCCGTGGCCTCCTTCCGGCGGTCATAGAAGAAATTGGTACACCAGAGGGTGAGACAGTCGATGACTACCACCTTATTATTAATAAGATGGCGGGATAAGTGTTTTTCCTCTTCGATATTGGTCCAGTTGGGACCTCTGCGTTCCTGATGCCGCCTGACCCTCGCCCTGAATTCCTCATCCCAGATGTGAGCGGTGGCCATATAGACAGGAGAAGGGGACAGACTCAGGGCCAGTTGCTCTGCATACCTGCTCTTCCCGGAGCGCTGTCCGCCGGTAATTAAGATGATCTTTTTCATTAGACTTCAAAATTACAAAATTAATTTGAATGTAGGTCGTTTACGGAACAAAAAAGGGAAGGAACTCGGAGTTTTTGTATTTAATGCTGTAAAACATAAAATATTATCAAAAAAATTTGGAAGTTAAACATTTTTTTTATTACTTTGCACAAAGAATCTCCAGAATGGGGAACTACGAAGTGTGTAAAGGAGAGTAAAAAGGATAAATTTAAAAACTATTAATAAATTTTAGAGAGACATGAAAAAGTTAGTTTTATTGTTAGCTGCCGCAACGATGGCAGTTTCTGTATCGGCTCAGACTGTTACAGAGAGCAAGACTTTCGACAATTGGTATTTGGGTATTAATGGAGGTGCTGTAACGAAGACCACCGGTCATGCCTGGATGAAGGGTATGGATCCTAATGCAGGTATCCGTGTAGGCCGTTATTTCACTCCTGTATTCGGACTGGCTGCTGAAAGTAATGCGTATTTTTCCAACAAGCCTTATGCTTCTGCAAAGACAGGCGTCCGTTTCTTGAATACCAGTTTGCTGGCAACAATCAATTTCAGTAATTGGTTTGGCGGTTATAAGGGTGCTCCCCGATTCTTTGAGGTGAGTGGTGTCTATGGCTTTGGCTGGGGTCATTCCTTTGGTAACGCTCAGGTTTATACCAGAGGTGCTAACAAGGCAAATGATTTCAACTTCGTTGCTGATCATGGAATCAACAGCCACCTGGATAACATCAGCTCTAAACTGGGTCTTGACTTCCAGTTTAACCTCGGTCAGGCTAAAGCTTGGCAGATCTATGTTGAGCCGGCTATTATCTATGCTTTGAACGGTGATGGTTATGATGGCGCTGCTTATAATGTAAATCGTTCTTTCGTTCAACTGAACGCAGGTTTGATCTACAAGTTTAAGAACTCTAACGGTACTCATAACTTCGCTATCGCACAACTTCGTGATCAGTCAGAGATCGATGGTCTGAATTCACAGATCAACAATCTTCGCAGCAGCTTGAACGACAAGGACAACCAGTTGTCTGCTAAGGACAAGCAAATCGAAGATCTGCAAAATGCTCTGAATGCTCGTCCAAAGTATGAGAAACCAGCTACTGCTACTAATCTGCAGCCGACCGTTCTTTTCCGTCAAGGCAAGAGTATCATTGATCCTGCACAGTATGCTCCGATCGAGTTGATCTCTAAGTACATGAAGGATAATAAGGATGCCAATGTTGAGATCAAGGGTTATGCTTCTCCTGAAGGCAGCAAGGAATTCAACCAGAAACTTTCTGAGCTCCGTGCTGAAGCTGTCAAGAAAGCGCTTGTTAAAAAATATCATATTGCAGCCAGCCGTCTGACTACAAAGGGTATGGGCGAAACAGACAAACTCTTCAAGCAGATTGAGTTCAACCGTGTTGCTACTTTCAATGATAACAATGCAGCAGAATAAAGATTAACCGTCAGGTTAGTCTGATAAGGGAGTCCCGATATTCATCATGAATATCGGGACTTTTTTGTTTTAGGCATTTCGCATTTTCCCTTTCCCTGCTTTTATACTGTCGTTTCTTTCTGATTGTTTTGCCTGGCCCTGGGGAAAAAGGGGAGTGACTGAGGATTGTAAATTTATACTACAATAATTTAATTTGTTACTTTTCCGTGTATTTCTCTTTCGGATTTGATTTATTTTTAAATTTATTTATTGTAATAGTTGGCTATTATTCAAAAACTCCTTATCTTTGCAAGAGAATTATTGTAAGATACAGGAGATTATGAAACATCAGTTAAGGAGTGCTGTCTGTACTGAAGGCAGAAGAATGGCAGGAGCGAGAGCGCTCTGGGTAGCCGCAGGTATGAAACCAGAGCAGTTTGGTAAACCTATTATTGCTATTGTGAATAGTTTCACACAGTTTGTGCCTGGTCACACCCATCTGCATGAAATCGGTCAGTTAGTCAAGAAAGAAATAGAGTCGCTGGGATGCTATGCCGCAGAATTTGATACGATTGCCATTGACGATGGTATCGCCATGGGGCATGACGGTATGCTCTATTCATTACCTTCACGGGATCTGATTGCTGATTCAGTGGAATATATGGTGAACGCACATAAGGCAGATGCCATGATCTGTATTTCCAATTGCGACAAGGTTACTCCAGGAATGCTGATGGCAGCCATGCGATTGAATATTCCTACAATATTCTGTTCCGGAGGACCCATGGAAGCAGGACGCTGGAAGGGTGAAAATTCGGATCTGATCACGGCCATGATCGGAGGGGGTGATCCTTCATGCAGCGATGAGGATCTGGCCAAGATCGAACAGACCTGTTGCCCGGGCTGCGGATGCTGCTCAGGGATGTTCACAGCCAACTCGATGAACTCTCTCACGGAGGCTATCGGACTCGCTCTTCCCGGGAATGGGACGGTCCTTGCTACACATAAGAATCGTATCCGGTTGTTCAAGGATGCTGCCCGTCAAATTGTCAAGAATGCCTATTCTTATTATCGGGATGGCGACGATAGCGTGTTGCCGCGCAATATTGCTACACGTGATTCTTTCCTCAATGCCATGACCCTCGACATCGCCATGGGAGGCAGTACGAACACCGTTCTCCATTTGCTGGCTGTTGCCCAGGAAGGTGATGTCAATTTCAGGATGTCTGACATTGACCAGTTGAGCCGTAAGGTCCCCTGTATCTGTAAACTCGCTCCTAATACCCAGAAATATAGTGTCCAGGAATGTAACCGGGCAGGAGGAATCCTGGGTATTCTCAATGAGCTCGATAAAGGAGGGCTGATCAACGGGAAAGTAAAGCGGGTGGACGGAACAACTCTCGACAAAGAGATGAGACAGTATGATATTACCGGTAAAGAGATCGATCCTGATGCCAGCCGCATCTATCATAGTGCACCGGCACATCGGTTCTCTACGGTCATGGGCAGCCAGGATACTCAATGGGAAAGTCTTGATACGGACCGTGCCAATGGCTGTATCCGTGATCTGAAGCATGCTTATACTAAAGATGGCGGACTGGCAGTACTCTTTGGTAATATTGCCCAGAATGGCTGTGTCGTGAAGACTGCCGGGGTGGCTCCTGAACTGTGGCATTTTGAAGGCCCTGCCGTATGCTTTGACAGTCAGGAAGATGCTTGTGCGGGAATCCTGGGTGGAAAAGTTAAAGCTGGTGACTGTGTCGTGATTACCCATGAGGGGCCAAAGGGTGGTCCGGGAATGCAGGAAATGCTTTATCCTACCTCTTATATCAAGAGTCGTCATCTGGGGAAAGAATGTGCGTTGATTACCGACGGGCGTTTTTCCGGGGGGACGTCAGGGTTGAGCATCGGGCACATCTCTCCTGAGGCTGCTTCCGGAGGGAATATTGGAAAACTTAAGGATGGCGACCTCATCGTCATTGATATTCCCGGAAGGAGCATTAATGTAAAGTTGACGGAGGAGGAATTGAATGCTCGTCCTCAGCAACCGTTAAAGCGCCATCGCATTGTATCCAAAGCACTGAAAGCTTATGCCCAGAGTGTTGCCTCCGCTGATAAGGGAGGTGTCAGGGTGATAGAGTGAAGGATCGTTTATGCTTGATATACTGATCGGTAGGAGCGTATCATGAAGTAAATATACAATAGGTGAATCATGCAGAAGTGTTTGATATTTGTTTAAGTAGAGAGAAAGAGATTGATTATGGGAAAAGAGACTATTACTGGTTCAGAGGCATTGATGCGCTCTCTTCGTCTTGAAGGAGTAGAAACTATCTTTGGCTATCCTGGAGGAAATATTATGCCGGTTTATGATTCCGTGTATACTTATACAAGAGGAGAGGAAAAATGTTTTAATCATATTCTGGTCCGTCATGAACAGGCTGCAGCTCATGCTGCTGAAGGGTTTGCACGTGTGAGCGGAAAGGTTGGGGTATGTCTGGTGACCAGTGGCCCTGGAGCTACAAATACGCTTACAGGGATTGCTGATGCGATGATGGATTCTACTCCGATTGTTGTGATTGCCGGTCAGGTAGGTATCGGAGTTCTAGGTACGGATGCCTTTCAGGAGGTCGATCTTGTGGGGGTCGCCCAGCCGATCACCAAGTGGGCTTATCAGATCCGCCGTGCTGAAGATGTGGCATGGGCCGTCAGCCGGGCTTTCTATATAGCCCGTTCCGGCCGTCCTGGACCTGTGGTCCTGGATTTTCCGAAAAATGCTCAGACCGGCCAATGTGAATGGAAACCGGTGGAGGTGGAGAGTGTCCGTTCCTATCGCCCTTATCCCCGATTGAATGAGGAGGATGTCCGTAAGGCTGTGGAGCTGATCGACCATGCTGAGAAACCTTTTGCATTGGTCGGCCACGGGGTCGAACTTGCCGGTGCACAGAAGGAGTTGGCCGATTTTCTGGAGAAGGCTGACATCCCTGCAGGAAGGACCTTGCTCGGCCTGTCGGCATTACCGAGTGACCATCCGCTGGATATGGGCATGCTCGGTATGCATGGTAATTATGCTACAAATATGAAAACGCAGGAGTGTGATGTCCTCATCGCCATCGGGATGCGCTTCAGTGACCGGGATACCGGGACGCCTTCTTCTTATGCCAGACAGGCGAAGATTATCCATCTGGATATAGACAAGTCTGAAATCAACAAGAATATTCCGGTTGATGTTCCGGTCATCGGAGACTGTAAGGAGTCGCTCCCTGCTCTCACAAAACTGCTGCATAAGCGGAGTCATGCCGCCTGGCGTGAATCTTTCCACAAATATGCCGTGGAGGAGCGGGAAAAGGTCATCGAACCTGATATTCATCCGAAGGATGGACCATTGCTCATGGGGGAAGTGGTCAATGTGGTAGCCGAGCAGACGAATGGTGAAGCTGTCCTGGTAAATGATGTCGGCCAGAACCAGATGATCTCCAGCCGTTATTTCAAATACAAGCGCTCGCGGTCCATCGTGACCAGTGGTGGTTTCGGAACCATGGGCTTCGGACTGCCTGCTGCGGTGGGAGCTGCCTTCGGCGCACCTGACCGTACTGTCTGTTGCTTCATGGGTGACGGCGGCCTCCAGATGAGCATCCAGGAGTTAGGTACGATCATGGAGCAGCAGGTGCCAGTGAAGATGATCCTGCTGAATAATAATTATCTGGGTAATGTCCGCCAGTGGCAGGATCTGATGTTCCACCATCGTCATTCTTTTACCAGAATGCTCAATCCGCATTATCAGGAAATTGCAGCAGGCTATGGTATCGCTTATGATGTGGTCATTGACCGGAAGGATCTTAAGGAAAAGGTGGGGAAGATGCTGTCGACGAAAGGCCCTTACCTGCTGGAGTGTGCCATTAAGGAGGAGGAGAACATCGTGCCGATGATTCTTCCCGGAACGAGCGTGGACCAGATGAAACTGATCCTGGATTGCTAAGGGAGCAGACTTTAACAGATGGAATAGAATCGGTAAGTTGGACTTTAAGAGCAGAGAAAATGGATAGTCATAAGAAATTATATACATTATTAGTTTATTCAGAGAACATTGCCGGTATCTTGAATCAGATTACGGCCGTTTTCACGCGCCGCCAGGTAAATATCGAAAGTTTGAATGTTTCTGCCAGCAGTGTCAGGAACATTCATAAATATACTATTACGGCGTGGAGTGATGAAGAACAGATCAGTAAGATTACAAAGGCCATAGAGAAGATCATTGATGTCTTGAAGGCAGACTATTATCTGGATGATGAACTCTTCATCCATGAGGTTGCCCTTTATAAGATTTCTTCTTCCGTATTGCTCGATAATCCTGAAGTGTCCCGGACAATCCGCCGTCATGATGCACGGATGATGGAGGTGAACCCTACTTACAGCACCGTCCTTCTGGCCGGACTGACGGAAGAGATCACTGATCTGTTCCATGCGTTGGATGGTTTTGGCTGTCTCTTACAGTATACCCGTAGTGGTAGGATCGCTGTCACACGGAGTTTCAAGGAACCTATTTCAGATTATCTTAAGGATTGCGGGAAGGAAGGAGAGGATACGTATGGTGAATAATCAGGCTGGAGAATATAATTTTATCGCTGAGGAATTCCATAGTGATTTTACGCATCATCTTTTCTGGGGTGAACTGGGGCAGGAGCTGCTCAATTCTTCCGATTATCATAGCAGTGAGCACGGCTTTGGAATGGACTTCATGAATAGCATCCACCGTACGTGGGTGCTGAGTCGTCTGGTGATCGAGATGCAGGATATGCCGATGGTGAATCAGAAATATACCGTGGTGACATGGGTGGAAAGCGTCCTGCGCTCATTTTCGTGCAGGAATTTTGCCATTATCGACACGCTGTCTCACAAGGTGTATGGCTATGCCAGAAGTATTTGGGCTGTCATTGATACCCGGACAAGGGAGCCTGTAGACCTCAAAACGATTCATGAGGATGATATTTTACAGTATATCAATAAGGATAAGGTGTGCCCGATAGCCAAACCTTCCAGGGTGCAGGTAAAGGATGATACCGTTAAGGTACGTACGGTCAATACCTATTATAGTGATGTGGATGTCAACGGTCATATTAACAGTATTCGCTATATTGATCATATCCTGGATCTTTTCGATCTGGACTATTATCGCCGGAATACGCTGAAACGCTTTGAGATCGCATACGTGGCGGAAAGCCATCAGGGGGACCAACTGAATATCTACCGGAAAGATGAGGGTGAGGGTATCTATTCTTTTAAAGTCACGAAAACGGAGCCGATGTCTTCTAAGGAAATCGAGGTTGTAAGAAGCAAGGCTACTTTTATAAAAAAGTGATACAAAATTTTGCCATTTCATTTTAAATCATTACCTTTGCAGTCAATAAAGGAAATGTTAATGAGTTTGAGGGAAGGAGATGTATCTCTCTTCCTGAATGTCGGACTTGATAGATAAGAGAGATTTAATTTTATAGAGATTTAATCGTTCAACAGCGGTCTGTGTTGGCCGCATAAAAAAAATTAGCAATATGGCACAAATCAATTTCGGTGGCGTTGTAGAGACAGTGGTCACCAACAAGGAATTTTCATTGGAAAAAGCACGTGAAGTTTTAAAGAATGAAACGATTGCAGTCATTGGCTACGGCATTCAAGGTCCTGGTCAGTCTTGTAATTTGCGTGACAATGGTTTCAATGTCATTGTTGGTCAGCGTCCTGGTCGTTCTTATGAGAAAGCCAAAGCCGATGGTTGGGTTCCGGGAAAGACGTTATTTTCAATTGATGAGGCAGCAAAGAAGGGTACTATCCTCTGCATGCTCCTCTCTGATGCTGGTCAGATCGCACAATGGCCTGACATTAAGAAAAACCTGACAAAGGGTAAGGCGCTTTACTATTCTCATGGTTTTGCAATCAACTGGCAGGACCGCACGGGCGTAGTTCCTCCCAAGGACGTTGATGTCATTATGGTTGCTCCTAAAGGTTCCGGTACGTCTCTGCGTACAATGTTCCAGGAAGGTCGTGGCCTGAACTGTTCATACGCTGTGGAGCAGGATGCTACCGGTAAGGCTGAAGACAGGGTTCTGGCTATGGGTATTGGCATCGGTTCCGGCTATCTGTTCAAGACTACTTTCCAGCGTGAGGCTACTTCTGACCTTACGGGTGAGCGGGGTGCTTTGATGGGAGCTATAGAGGGACTTCTTGAAGCTCAGTACAATGTGCTTCGTGAGCATGGACATTCTCCTTCGGAGGCTTTCAATGAGACCGTCGAGGAGTTGACACAGAGCCTTGGCCCGTTGTTTGGCGCTAAAGGTATGGACTGGATGTATGCTAACTGTTCTACCACAGCACAGCGTGGCGCTCTTGACTGGGCTCCCCGTTTCCGTGATGCCATCCATCCAGTAATGGAGTGGCTGTACCTCTCTGTAAAGAGTGGCGTAGAAGCTCAGATTTCTATTGACAGTAATTCTCAGCCTGATTATCGTGAAAAGTTGAACAAGGAATTGAAGGCTATGCACGATATGGAGATGTGGCGTACGGGCGAAACGGTACGTAAGCTCCGTCCTGAGAATGGTGACAAATAATCTTGTATTTGAGATAAACTTATTTTTTCTCGTACATCATGTTGTGGAGGATTGATTCCGTGAGGACTCAATCCTCCTTTTTTGTTCTCATCGTATGGACTATAGGGCAGATGATCCTATTCCTTCATCAGGTGCTTGAAAAAATTGTCGAGGTCTTTGTCCAGGCCGGGCATCACGTCTCCTCCGATGATAACGGTATCGTCATCTGCCACGTACAGCTCTGCCACGTTCTCTTTATCCTCATTCTCAAGGACAAAACTGTAGGGCTTCATGATACTCAGATGGTCTACGACACAGGCATGTTTCTTAAGTTCGGAACGGAGCAGCTCTGCGACTTTTTCATAGAAGTCTTCATCATTGTTGTCTATCCACTGTTCCACTACACAGCGTGTGATCTCATTCTCATCATCGTCGAAAGCCCGTAATTCCCCGCTTTCTTGATAGGCCCGTACATGAATGTCCGTTAACAGGACAGCCTCTTCCGTAGGAGGAAATTTCTGAGCTATTTTGTTGATAAAACGTTCAACTTGCAGAATAGTTTGTTCCGTTGCTTTCATAATGATTGGCTTTGATAAATTCATACAAAGATAAGAGATTTCCTTGAAAAGGACAACGCTCATAAGGTTTTTTTTACAAAAAAAAACTTTTTCTTGTTTCTTTGTGAGATTTATGTTACCTTTGCACTATTACTATTAGGTTTGCAAATTACTTAAACAGTCAACATTAGAATAATGACCGGGAAAATCACTCATACGGGAATAATAGATTCCATTGAGGGGAATCGTATACATGTGCGTATTCTGCAGGCTTCTGCTTGTGGGGCATGCCGGATTGCGGGTCATTGTAATGCCTCTGATGTCCGTGAGAAATACATTGATGTGTGGGATGCTCATGCTTCTGAACACCGTGATGGGGAGCAGGTGGTGATCAGCACGGACGGACAGACGGCAAAGCGGGCTACTGTAATCGCTTACGTCATCCCTCTGTTCCTCATGGTGGTAACCTTGATCCTGGTATTGAAGTTGTCCCATAGTGAGGGGGCTGCGGCACTGGCGGGGGTGGGCATCCTGATCCCCTACTATCTGGTGCTCTTTCTTCTAAGAAGGAAGATTTCATCTGAGGTGCGGTTCCAACTTGAAAAGGGTCACTGAAACAAATCTGAAAATATAACTGAAGATACTATGAACATGATTTTAAGTGCTGTTCTGGTCCTGGGAGCCATTGCCTTGATCGCTGCGGTGATCTTGTATTTCGTTTCCAGAAAGTTTACCGTGCAGGAGGATCCTCGGACGGAACAGGTCACAGACTTGCTGCCGGGAGCCAACTGTGGTAACTGTGGTCAGACCAGTTGTGCGGCAATGGCGAAAGCTCTTGTCAATGGAGCCGGGAAAGGTTCAATAAGCGGACTTTATTGCCCTGTCGGGGGTGAGCGGGTGATGACTCGGATAGCGGATCTTCTGGGGATGACCGTGTCGGCTAAAGATCCTATGGTAGCCGTTGTCAGATGTAACGGTACTTGTGAACACCGGCCCCAGGTGGCTGTCTATGATGGTCTGCGTACGTGTGCTGCCATGGATGCCTGCGGCCGCGGGGAGACGGGGTGCAGCTATGGCTGTCTGGGTTGTGGGGATTGTGTCGCCGCCTGTTCGTTTGACGCGATCCATATCAATCGTGAGACCGGCCTGCCTGAGGTTGACGAAGACCGCTGTACAAGTTGTGGGGCGTGCGTGAAAGCGTGTCCGAGAAATATCATTGAACTTCGCAAGAAGGGGCCTAAGGGCCGCCGTATCTATGTGCAGTGTGTCAACAAGGATCCGGGCAGACTGGCCAGGGCGGTGTGCTCGGTGGCTTGCATCGGCTGCGGCAAATGCCAGAAGGTCTGTCCTTTTGATGCGATCACTATTATAGATCATTTGAGTTATATCGACTTTGACCGGTGCCGGCTCTGTACAAAATGCGTGGAGGTATGTCCTACCGGTGCGATCGTCAAGGTTAATTTTCCGATACCTCGCCAGCATGCGAATACAGAAAAGGTGTCCATGTCAAAACAGTCAGAAAACCGGGAGGATGCAAAAGCATGAAATTATATACTTTTAAAATTGGGGGTGTTTACCCTGATGAAAACAAACTTACGGCAGAGTGCCCCGTGAAGAGGGCTGCATTGCCCCAGAGGGCTGTTTTCCCTCTGAACCAGCATATCGGCGCGTTGGCCCGGCCTGTGGTACGGAAGGGCGACAAGGTCAAGGTGGGAACCCTCCTCGCTGAAGCCGGCGGCTTCGTCAGTGCTCCGGTCTATAGCTCTGTCTCGGGAACAGTCATAGATATCGCCAAGGCTATCGATGCTACCGGGTATCTGCAGCCGGCTGTCATGGTGCAGACGGAAGGGGATGAGTGGGAGCCTGGCATTGACCGTAGTGACCGGTTGGAGAAACTTGAGGATCATCCGGAACTCACTCCTGAGATCATCATGGGCCGGATTCAGAAGGCAGGGGTGACCGGGATGGGGGGCGCCAGTTTCCCTACGATGGTCAAGTTGAATCCTCCCGCCGGCACAAAGGCTGAATGTATCATCCTCAACGGGGTGGAATGTGAACCTTATATTACTTCTGATTACCGTCTGATGATGGAATATCCGGATGAACTGCTTGTAGGACTTGATCTGCTGATGAAGGCCGCGATGGTGCAGAAAGGATACATTGGCATCGAAGAGAATAAACCTGAAGCGATCCGGCTGCTGGAGGAAAAGACGGCCGGTGATCCCCGTATCAAGGTCGTTCCTCTCACCAGGAAATATCCGCAGGGGGGAGAAAAGCAACTCGTCGATGCTGTGCTTCACCGTCAGATTCCTGCTCCTCCCGCCCTTCCTGTACATGTAGGAGCGATCGTCCAGAATGTCGGTACAGCCATGGCGGTCTATCAGGCGGTGATGAAAAACAAGCCGCTCATAGAGCGTCTGACGACGGTTACGGGAAAGGGCATCGCTCATCCCTGTAATTTCCAGGTCAGACTGGGAACCTCGTTCCGCCAGTTGATTGAGGCTTGCGGAGGTTTGCCTGAGGGAGACAACAAGGTCCTGGCGGGCGGCCCGATGATGGGGAAATCGGTCGTCTCCCTTGATGTCCCCATCTGCAAGGGTACGAATGCCATTACCGTCCTCAGTGGTGAGGATGCTCACAGGAAGGACCCCCAGCCCTGCATCCGTTGCGGAAAATGTGTGTCGGTATGTCCGATGGGACTGGAGCCTTATCTCCTGGCTACCCTTTCTGCATTGAAGCATTATGACCGTCTGGAAGGCGAAGAGATAACGAGTTGCATATCCTGTGGCTCGTGCCAGTATACGTGTCCGTCTCACCGTCCTCTTCTGGACTATATCTCACAAGGCAAGAAAGTGGTCATGGGATATATCAAGGCACGTACTGCCCGGCCCTCTAAAAAGGTTGAAGCAGCACCCGGGACCACCGGTTCATCATCCGTTATTTCTTAGTATTTTATCATCAAATGGGAAAATTAATCGTATCGCTTTCGCCTCATGCTCATGGCAGTGACAGTGTAGAGAGGAATATGTATGGGGTGGTCATCGCACTGATCCCTGCCATCATCGTGTCACTGGTTTATTTTGGGGTGGGCTCTGCAGTCGTCTTGTCAACGAGCGTGGCCTCCTGTGTATTCTTCGAGTGGGCAATTTCTAAATATATCCTGAAGACAAAACCTTCTCTCTCTGATGGTTCTGCCATCGTGACTGGACTGTTGCTGGCCATGAACCTGCCCAGCAATCTGCCGTTGTGGATTATTCTGATCGGTTCACTCGTTGCCATAGGTATTGGAAAAATGACTTTCGGAGGACTTGGCAACAATCCTTTTAATCCGGCATTGGTGGGCCGTTGTTTCCTCCTGGTGAGTTTTCCGGCGCAGATGACCTCCTGGCCCGTGGCCGGCCAGTTGACTTCATATCTTGATGCCAAGACCGGCGCTACGCCGCTCGCCCTCATGAAGCATGCCATCAGGGCGGGAGATCCGTCGATCCTCCGGCAGCTGCCTTCAGCTGCCCAGATGCTGCTGGGGACCAATCCGAACCTCGGCCTGGGATCCATCGGTGAGGTCTGTGCGGCGGCGTTGCTCCTCGGGCTGGCTTATATGCTTTGGAAGAAAGTCATTACCTGGCATATCCCCGTATCCATCATCGCCACAGTCTTTGTCTTTTCAGGACTGCTCCATCTGGCCAATCCTGTCTATGCAGACCCGTTGTCCGAGATCCTGAGTGGTGGCTTAATGCTTGGGGCCATCTTTATGGCGACCGATTATGTCACCTCTCCCATGACACACAGGGGACAGGTCATTTACGGCATTGCTATCGGCTTTCTCACCGTGGTCATCCGTGACTGGGGGAGTTATCCGGAAGGTATGTCCTTCGCGATCCTCATCATGAACGCGTTTACTCCGCTCATCAACCACTATATCAAACCCAGACGCTTTGGGGAGGAATTGGTTAAGTGACCTTACAAGAAAAGAAGGAACGAATATGAAAAAGATAAAGTCATCATTAAAGAACATGGTGCTGGTCCTGGTGGGGGTCTGTATTGTCATCGGCTGCCTGCTGGCCTTTGCCAATCAGATCACAAAAGGTCCTGTCGCCCGGAAATCACAGAAACTCCTCCAGGCGGGGATCATGACGGTAATGGGGGGAAACTGCCAGGTGGCTTCCACAGATACGGTCCGGCAGAACATGGAGGGCAAGGAGTTGTCTTTTGTCATCCATAATACGACACGGAACGGGGAACCATACGGAGCAGCCGTGGAGGCTCAGTCTAATAGTTTCGGAGGTCCTTTGAAGGTCCTGGTCGGCTTTGATACGAAAGGAAAGATCCTGGGGTATACCGTCCTGAAAACTTCAGACACTCCCGGACTGGGAGCAAAGGCCGGACAATGGTTCCAGAAGGGAGCGAAGGGAGATATTATCGGTAAGACCCCTGGAAGCAGCGGACTGTCGGTGAGCAAGGATGGCGGGACGGTGGATGCGATCACGGCTTCTACCATCACCAGCCGGGCTTTTCTGAAGGCGGTCAACGAGGCCTATGAGGCTTATCTGAGCCGAAACTGTGATGCGCATACGGGATCTTCACCTAAAAACAAGAAGGTCATGGATGAGAAGAAAGAAAGGGGAGCGGAAAATGTGCAACGGACAAGAAAGGAGAAATATGAGTAACTTGAAGATATTTTTAAATGGGCTCATCAAGGAAAACCCGACTTTTGTCCTTTTCCTGGGAATGTGCCCTACACTGGCGACGACGACGAGTGCCATTAATGGCCTTTCCATGGGACTGTGTACGATGGCGGTCCTTGTCTGTACTAATTTCGTCATATCCTGCATCAAGGATATTACTCCTGACCAGGTGCATATCCCTGTATTCATCGTGGTCATCGCAGCTTTTGTGTCTATTCTCCAGATGTTCATGTCTGCCTATGCTCCGGAAGCCATCAATAAAGCTCTTGGAATCTATATTCCTTTGATCGTAGTCAACTGTATCATCCTGGGACGTGCAGAGAGTTTTGCCTGCAAGCATACTCCGGTCGCCAGTATTTTTGACGGACTAGGCATCGGTCTGGGATTTACTTTGGCACTGACCATCCTCGGATGTATCCGTGAATTTTTCGGCGCAGGCTCTCTGTTCGGCATTCATCTCCTTCCGGACGTCACGAACATCATCCTTTTCGTGCTCCCTCCCGGCGCTTTCCTCTCATTGGGCTATCTGGTAGCAGTGATTAACAGAGTAAGGTCTCGTAAGGGCTGAAACGATAAAAACGAACAATCATGGAATATTTATTGATATTCATTTCCGCGATATTTGTCAATAATATCGTCCTGTCGCAGTTTCTGGGTATCTGCCCTTTTCTGGGCGTTTCCCAGAAAATAGATACGGCAATCGGCATGGGCGCCGCCCTTGCCTTTGTGCTGACACTGAGTACGATCATTACGTGGCTGCTCCAGACTTATGTCCTGAATCCGATGGGACTGCAGTATCTCCAGACACTGGCTTTCATCCTCGTGATCGCAGCATTGGTGCAGATGGTTGAGATCATCCTCAAGAAAGTCAGCCCGTCCCTCTACCAGGCTTTGGGAATCTATTTGCCTTTGATTACGACCAACTGCTGTGTCCTGGGGGTAGCCATCCTCGTGATCCAGAAAGACTATAATCTGCTGGAGAGTGTCGTCTATGCCTTTTCTACGGCACTGGGCTTCGCCTTGGCGCTCATCGTCTTCGCGGGTATCCGGGAACAACTGTCACTGGTGAAAATCCCGAAGGGGATGAGGGGCATGAGTATTGTCCTGGTGACTGCCGGATTACTGGCTTTATCCTTTATGGGATTCAGCGGGCTGGAAGGCGGACTGCGTGTCCTGTTTGGGCTGAACTGATTTTTTTGTAGTTTTTTGGTCAAAGTACTTCAGAGATTAAATAATTTGTGTATCTTTGTCCTATTAACTAATGCTATTAATTTAAAGAGATGAAACAGACAATTTTAGTAACGGGTGGTACAGGTTTTATCGGATCGCATACGACCGTAGAATTACAGAAAGCTGGTTATCAGGTAGTTATTGTGGATGATCTTTCCAATTCTAAGTTGGAAGTACTTGATGGTATCGAGAAAATCACGGGTGTCCGTCCGGCCTTCGAGCAGGTGGACCTTCGGGATAAGGAGGCTACGGAGGGTGTTTTTAAAAAATATCCGGCCATTGAAGGTATTATCCACTTCGCTGCCTCGAAAGCAGTAGGTGAGAGCGTACAGAAACCTTTGTTGTACTATCGTAATAATATTGTTTCTCTTCTCAATATCCTGGACCTGATGCCGAAGTACCAGGTCAAGGGGATCATTTTCTCTTCCAGTTGTACCGTTTATGGCCAGCCCAAAGCTGAGAATCTTCCCGTTACGGAGGATGCTCCTCATCAGAAGGCCACCTCACCTTATGGGAATACGAAGGAGATCAATGAGCAGATCATTTATGATGATATTCACAGTGGCGCGCCCATCAAGAGCATTGTCCTGCGGTATTTCAATCCTATCGGCGCTCATCCTTCTGCCTTGATCGGCGAGCTCCCTAATGGTGTTCCGGCTAACCTGATCCCCTATGTGACACAGACGGCCATGGGCATACGGAAGCAGTTGACAATCTTCGGTAATGACTACAAGACTCCTGACGGGACCTGCATCCGTGATTATATCTATGTCGTAGACCTGGCCAAGGCTCATGTGGCTGCCATGGCCCGTGTACTGGATAAGGATACGGCACCGATAGAGTATTTTAATATCGGTACGGGCAAAGGGGTTTCTACATTGGAAATCGTAAAGGCTTTCGAGAAGGCTACGGGGGTGAAACTGAATTGGAAATTTGGCCCTCGTCGTGAAGGTGACATTGAGGCAATATGGGGAGACTGTACAAAAGCCAATCGTGTCCTGGGATGGAAGGCGGAGACTCCGCTGGAGGATGTGATGGCGAGTGCCTGGAAATGGCAGAAGAAACTGCGTGAAGACGGAATCATGTGATTCCTGTCAGGTAGGGAAGAGCATTTCCTGAAAATAAAAATACTCTGTAAGCAGAATCATTATCTTGTTTACAGAGTATTTTTTTTAGAGAGCGAAATAGGTAGGAATTAACCCGTTGGCGAAATCAGACATGAAGAAGAAAACACATTAAGGAGTTGTACATAATCGTCTTCATAAAAAATAATAATAATAACCCATTATGACCAAAACGCACCATTTCGGTACCTCATTATGAACCATTTCGGTAAGTGTTGACTCAGACTGACTAAATTCATTCCGCCAACAGGTAGAAATTAATATTTTGACCAGTCCAACTGTCGGATCAGTTTCAGGACCTTTACCCAGTCACAGTTGAGTGCGAACTGTATGGGATAGTCATCACGGTTGTAATAGGAGTTATTCAACTCTTCATCTTCTTCCTGGAAGAGAGGATTTTCCTCCGTTGCCTGCTTGAAGATTTCCTTCACTTTCGCCTTGTTTCTCTTCTTGCATTCAGCTTCACGCTTCAGATACAAGTCACAGTAGATCTTCATGGCCAGGCTCTGCTCGTTGAGCATTTTGATCTTCTGGTTGAAGAAGTTCATGTCCTTGAATTTTGCCAGAATATCCGGTGTAACCTTACTTTTCATGTAGTTGAGTTCATCAACCTTAAAAACTGCAATTTTCCGGTCATTGAGGTCCTTAGTCGTATCATTTACGATTGCAGTAGAACTTTTCAGGAGATCGTTCATGACATCCTGTGCATTAACCGGTATGGCTAACAGGCAAGTTAAAGCTATGGCTAAAATCGTTTTTTTCATCATCTTATTTCTATATTTGTAATCTCTATTGTCTGGAGGGAATGTCCCTTTCATCCTGCCCGCATCAGGCCCGTTGCCGGTAGTTCCGAGCAGCAAGAAGAAGGGAGCTATTCCGCCATCCTTTCCTTGTTCTTGACGAGAAAATCCTTCCAACTTCTGTAATGGTGCGCTCCTGTCTCAGGTGTTTTCATCTGCAGGAAATGGCAGTAAGCCGCACCAAGAGCATCCGTGGCATCCATAAACTTAGGCATCTCGTCATTACTGATGTTCAATAAGTGCTGGAGCATTCCCGCCACCTGCTCTTTGCTGGCCCTTCCCTGGCCCGTAATGGCCATCTTGATCTTTAAGGGAGCATATTCATGGATGGGTATTCCATAATGGATGGCGGCAGCGATGGCCACTCCCTGCGCACGCCCAAGTTTCAGCATGGATTGTACATTCTTCCCGAAGAAGGGAGCTTCAATGGCCATGACGTCCGGTTGGTATTCGTTGAGGATTCCGCTTACCCGCTCAAGTATCTTTCCTAACCGGATGTACGGGTCCCTTTCTTTTTTCATATCGATCACCCCCATCACTACCAGATGGGCATGATTGCCGGAACTGCTGAGAACACCATATCCCATGATATTTGTCCCCGGATCTATTCCCAGGATAGTCCTTACAGGTTTGGGGAGAGGATCATTTTCTTTGCAGATTTTATTTCCTTCGTTGTTCATCGATCCATGTACGGGTTATGGGATACTTCTTCCCCTATAGAGGTCTGGTCTCCATGTCCGGGAAGGACAATGGTATTGTCTGGCAACTGGGCCAACTTTCTCAAGCTCTGGATCATGAGAAACATGGATCCGCCCGGGAAGTCTGTCCTTCCTATGGAATGCTTGAAGAGGGTATCTCCGGTGAAAGCAACATGTTCCGCCTCGCAATAGAAGGTGACAGATCCCTTGGAATGCCCCGGCGTCTCGATAATTGAGAATTCGTGGCTCCCGAACCGGATTTTCTCATCCTGTTTGAAGTAATGGTCCACAGCCGGGAAATCATAGTCCAGTTTGACTTGATAGTACTTGGCCGCCTGAGTTTTCAGGGTCTCCATGAGATGGGCATCTCCCTCAGCAACTTCCGGTTTGAGTCCGAAAGTCTGGAATATCGTGTTGTTGCCGAAATTATGGTCAAGGTGCCCGTGGGTCACGATGAGATGTCTGGGGACCAACTTATGATCTTTGATATAGTTGACGACGGCCTGTCGCTCTTCTTCGTAATAAGCTCCGCAGTCAATGATGATACATTCTCCGGTTTCATCGCTGACAATGTAGCAATTCTCCTGGATCATATTACATTCGAATTTCTGTATGTTCATCATTTTTTCTTCTTTTCTGTTTAAACGTATTCGTATTTTAATCCCAGGGAATGCAGGCGGTTCATTTTTTCGCCTTCCCCTGGATGGGAAGATAGATGAGTTTTTTATCTTCCTTGAACCACTCCTCCTGGAAATCATCGCTGAGGAGAGTGACCTTTGCTTTCCCCTTGAAAGGCAGCAGTTCCTCGGTCAGGTCCCCGCCTTTCAGGCAGAACAGTCCGTTGGGCATAGGATTGTTCTGATGTGAAGAGATATTCTTCCGGATGGTCCTGACCAGTTCAGGAAAAGGCATGACAGCCCTGCTGACGACAAAGTCATATTTCCCCTTTTCCTCTTCTCCCCGGAGGTGTTCTGTCTGCACATTCTTTAATCCTATAGCCTCGGCAACCGCCCTGACCACTTTGAGCTTTTTCCCGGTAGAATCAATCAACTTGAAAGAGCATTCCGGGAAGAGGATGGCGAGGGGAACACCGGGAAAGCCTCCGCCCGTGCCTATATCGAGGATTTTAGTGCCTGCAGAGAACTGGATGGCCCGTGCGATGGACAGGGAGTGGAGCACATGGTGTTCATAGAGATTTCCGATGTCTTTGCGCGAGATGACATTGATCTTTGCATTCCAGTCGGAATACAAGGAATCAAGTTGCCGGATCTGCCAGATCTGGTTTTCGCTGAGTGTCGTGAAATAATGGAATATAAGATCGGCATTTGAATTCATCTTAACCAATGTTTAAGTTTGCTTTTTTTAATGGTCAGTCGGATTTCCCCTTCTGAGTGTGGGGCAATTTCGTCCTCACAATAGATGAAAGTGATCTCCTTGTCACCCACTATGAAATTATCCGGTGCATAGATTTTCCCGCTGGCGAAAAAATACCGTCTGGCAAGTTGCTGCCAGTTGTCTACTTTATATTTCTTGAGCAGGGCTTGCCGGATCACTTCCTCAATACCTTTCTGATAGCCCGGGACGAAAAGGTCGTTCAATGTAATAAGCTTGCCGGTTTTCGTATCAAAGTTTCTGACCAGCGTCTGGTCCAGGGGATGAATTCCCCCGCCATAATAGTGGATATTTGCAAAATAGTTGAGGGTATGGTCTGCGCGGCTCTCGACATGAGTGTGCAGGATGTAGACATTGTTGAGGGAGGCAGGGTGGGTGGGATCCTGCTTGTATATGGCGGCGTAATCTTTCATATAGCCACGTGAATAGGCATTGACGAAAGAATCTACGGCAGTCCTGACGGTCATCCTCTCACTGGACAGTGAGAGGTAATCCGGTGACAGGATACCTGAGCGCAGGAGGACAGGGTTGATCCTTTCTGCATTCTTTCCTTTTATATAAGTAAGATTAAGCTGGAGCTTCAGGCTCGGTGAACCGGTCTTGGGGGAGAGACGGACGATGGTGTCCACGCTCAGACTATCGAAGTGCATCCCGTCAAGCCCGACAATTTTCCTGTCCTTCCTGCTCCCGCAGGAAGTGATGGCCAGTACGGCCAGAGCCATTATCAGAATTTTTTTTTTCATAGCGACAAAGGTACTAATAAAATTTTGTAACTTTGCAAAACAAAACCATAAATAAGGTGAAAATGATTAAAGCTGCACTTTTCGATCTGGATGGCGTAGTCCTTGATACGGAACCTCAGTACAGTATCTTCTGGGGAAAGGAACTTCGCCACTATTTTCCGGATCGTCCGGGGTTGGAGGAAGACATTAAAGGGCAGACGCTCGTACAGATTTTCAGGAAGTTGTTCCCTGGTCAGGAAGGGATACAACAGGAGATAACACAGCGCCTCAACGCGTTTGAACAACAGATGAGGTATGATTATATTCCGGGTTTTCCGGCTTTTGCCGTTGACTTGCGGAGGCATCATGTCAAGACGGCATTGGTGACCAGCAGCAATAAAACCAAGATGCGGAATGCCTGTGCCCGGCGGCCTGAACTCCCTGGATATTTTGACTGTATACTTACTTCTGAAGATTTCGCGAAGAGCAAGCCTGACCCGGACTGTTACCTGAAGGGCGCACAACTCTTTCAGGTGAAACCTGCAGAGTGTGTAGGGTTTGAAGACAGCTTCAACGGACTGAAAGCTCTTCGGGCAGCAGGGGAAGGGACTGTCGGCCTGGCCACAACAAACTCAGAGGAGGCGATCAGGTCCTATTGTGATACGGTCATAAAAGATTTTAAGGGTCAGACTTATTCAAAAATATGCAGGGACTTTCCGCCTTTTCAGGAATAAGTTGTATTTTTGCTTTCAATTAGAATCAGATAAGCGGGGGATCGGCGATCCTTCCCCCCCTTTAGAAAGAATATTATGGGATTAATAACAGACAAAAAGAAGATCACTGTAAAAACATTTATTGAAATGAAACAGCATAGGGAGAAGATCACTATGCTTACGTCTTATGATTTTACCACGGCTGGCATTCTTGATGAAGCAGGCATTGACGGGATTCTTATCGGAGATTCCGCTTCCAATGTCATGGCAGGGAATGCGAATACTCTGCCGATTACGGTGGAAGAAATGATCTATCATGCCCGTGCCGTGGCCCGTGCCTGCAAGCACTGTCTGGTGATCTGTGACATGCCTTTCGGCAGCTATCAAGTCAGTCGTGAGGAAGGTATTCGGAATGCCATCCGTATGGTTAAGTTGACGGGTGTCGATGCGGTGAAGATGGAAGGTGGAGCCGAGATCGCAGATACCGTGAAGGGGATCGTGGAGGCCGGTATTCCGGTGATGGGCCATTTGGGGCTGACGCCTCAGCATATCAATGAGTTTGGCGGGTACGGACTCCGTGCGAAGGAGGAGCATGAGGCACACCAACTCCTTTCTGATGCGAAGGCTCTGGAAAAGGCTGGCGTATTCGGGATTACGCTGGAGAAGATACCGGCACAACTGGCTGCCCGGGTGACCAAGGAGTTGCATGCTGTCACCATTGGTATCGGGGCCGGTAATGGCACTGATGGCCAGATCCTTGTCTATGCTGATGCCTTGGGAATGACACGTGGCTTCCAGCCGAAATTCCTCCGCCATTTCGCGGATGTGAGGACTTCCATGAAAGAAGGCATACAGGAATATATCAAGGATGTCAAGGATACCTCTTTCCCCAATGCTGATGAAAGTTATTGAGATGGTCTGGCCTTGAATTTTGTGCAGAACAAGAGTATGGACAGGAAAGTTTCATGAAGATGAAGCCCATGACGATTCCGGTGAGAGAACCCGGGGTGCGCCCGATACGTCAGAGAGGATGGTCGGACATGGCCCTGATCACATTGGCTATGATAATGGGCAGTGTAGGGCTGGGTATCTTCCTGCTTCCCCATCATATCACCATGGGAGGGATCGGCGGTATCTCCTCCATCCTGTATTGGGGATTCGGTCTTTCTCCGAGTGTCAGCTATCTGGTGCTGAATGTCTTGCTCCTGACGGTAGCCTTAAAGATCCTGGGGTGGCGTTTCTGCCTGAAAACCATTTATGCAGTGATCGTGTTCAGTGTGTGCCTCTTTGGTGTGCAGCATCTCATGCACGGTTATGTCCTGCTTCAGGGCCAGCCTTTCATGGATACGGTCATCGGGGCCTTTTTCATAGGAAGCAGTTCCGGTCTCAGCCTGTCCTGTAATGCGAGTACAGGCGGCTCTGACACGATTGCTGCGATGGTGAATAAATATTATGACGTCTCCTTGGGGCATGTCATATTCTGTTGTGATCTGGTCATTGTCACCTCAAGTTATCTGGTGCTTCGTGACTGGAATCAGGTTATTTATGGTTATGTCTTCCTTTTCATCACGGCCTTGTTTGTTGACCAGGTCGTCAATACCCGCCGTAAGTCGGTTCAGTTTATGATTATCACTGACCGGTATGAAGAATTGGGTGAGGCGATCAATGATGAGATTCCCAGAGGATGCACACTGATAGACGGGAAAGGGTTCTATTCCGGAAGGGAAGTGAAGATGCTCTTCGTCATTGCCAGGCAACGGGAATCGTCAAAAATATTCAGGCTCATTGATGATATTGACCCTCATGCTTTTGTCTCCCAGAGTGCAGTAGTAGGGGTGTATGGCCTGGGGTTTGAGCCATTCAAGACCCGCTTGAAATCTAAAACCCGCTTGAAATCTAAAAGAAATAGTAATAATAAAGTTTGAGTATATGAAATTGAGGCTTAGTGTAGTAATTATTCTGATTGCAGTAGCGCTGATCTCTCTGATTCATCCACCTTTTCTGCAAGACCAACTTCTGCAGCATTTGGGAACGGTGGTACTTCTCATTCCTTTGATCATAGATATTCCGAGGCAAAAACTTTCACAGGCTGCCTTTCTGGGGGTTGCAGTCTTTATCCTCCTCCATATTCTCGGAGCCCGGTATATCTATTCATACGTGCCTTATGAGAGTTGCTTCAAGTCCTGGTTCCATATAGATGTGAATGGCATTCTCCATACGACACGTAATGATTACGACCGGTTCGTGCATCTCAATTTTGGCATTCTTTTCTTCCCCTTCTTCTATGCTATGTCCTTAAAGTATGTCACCCAAAAACGGTTGGCTGCTCTTTTCTCTGCCTGGATGATGGTTCAGACAGGGAGTATGCTGTATGAACTTTTTGAAGGACTGGTTACCTGGGTCATGTCTCCTCAGGCTGCTGCTGACTATAACGGACAACAGGGGGATATGTGGGACTCTCAGAAGGATATGGCTATGGCACTTGTTGGGTCAACCTTCATGTATATCGTTTACCGGATTCGTTGGGCCTGCAGAAAGCGGAAGGAAAATGTCTCATGATCGGACCTGTTTTACATTTAAATCCCGATATGAATGATTAAGTCCATTTTGATCCTGCGGTATCAATCGATGACAAATTTCTTTAGAGAACTGGGAATCATTATGTCCATCCTTGTCGTATCGTTGGTTGTTGGATCTGTGGTCCTGTTTACAAGACTCCCCGAGAACATCATGCCACTCCTTCTGGCCACAACACTTATAGGAATACACTTTACACGTGGCGATGTATCACTGTTGAGAGTCCTGTTTGGTAATCATTATCGCAAAGCCTTTCTGGTTGACTATTATGGTATTGCATTGATATTTATTGTAGAGACACTTTTGCTTGGACATTTCAAGGACTGTATAGGCTGTTGCCTGATACCATTTCTTGCCGCCTTCATTCCTTCCATTCATTTAGAGTGGAGGATTCCGACCAATCCGTTCTTCTCAAAAGGGAGTATACTCTACCAGAGTAGTTTCAGAATATTGATCTTTTTGTATCCGTTTTTCTTACTTGCTTCTTTGATGGGGGCTGTTTATAACAATGCCAATATCATCTATGTCTGCGTGTTGTTATTGGTATTTCTGTTAGGATGTCTGGTCTCTCAGACCGTTCAGCCCACCTATCTCTTTCATTACGACAGTATATCCCGGCTTATCGGATTGAATGCCAGGTTTACCTTCATCAACTCCTTCATTCTGCTGGTTCCGTTTGTCATCTTAAGTTTGATAGAGGGACAGGACTGGGCTAGCGTTCTTACCTGTCTCAAACTCCTGATAGGTGCAAACTTATTTCTGCTGCAAGTCTATTTCCTCAGGTTTATGTTGAACAATATATCCATCTTACAGGCATTTCTCATCTTTTTCTTCTTCGCAATATACGGTATGACGATGATATACGGTTATATGATTGCTGTCCAGATAGCCATTGCCGCGATCATGGTTTATCAATTAATCAATCATCTTAATGGCATTCTTAAATTTTAGATAATGGAAATTTCTCATCTTACAAAAAGTTATGGAAAGTTAGAGGTTCTATCCGACATCAATATGGACTGCAAGCCGGGGCATATCTATGGCATTATGGGTGAGAATGGTGCCGGCAAGAGTACGCTCTTCCGATGTATAATGGGGCTTGAATCATTCAAAGGCGAAGTCAGAAAAGAAGATGTGTCCCAAATAGGCTATTTGCCTGACATCCCATATTATTATCCCTTGGTTACGGCAGGTGAATTTATCGAGTTCTGTCTTCGGGCAAGGCGGATGGCGATAGACAAGGATGAAATAGAAAAACTGAACCAAAGTTTTCGCCTGCCATTAGGTAAATATCCCAGTCAGTATTCGTTAGGAATGAAGAAGAGATTGATGCTGCTAGTGCTGATGCTCCAACATAATGATGTATATGTGATGGATGAGCCTTTCAACGGATTGGACCTGGCGGGTGGTATTATCCTGAAACGATGGATGATGAAGATGAAAGGAGAAGGGAAACTATTGATAGTATCCTCTCATATCATCGCTTCATTGGCAGATATATGTGATAAGATCTTTTATATTCATCAAGGTAAATTGGCTGATATTTTTGTTGGACGTAGTGTAAGTGAAATAGAGGATGCCATTTCAAAGAAATATCTGCATCTGTGAAATAGGATATTGAATAAAAGTGCAAGGATATTGCTTTTTCCTTTTATCATGATTTCGGTGGTCTGATTCTTTTATTAAAAAGGTACACTTTATATTGAGTTTCTGGGCTATACCTTTTTTGATGATTTCTTGCCTGATTAGTAAAATATTCGTATCTTTACAACACTATTTGAAAAGATAACTCGGAATAATGATTATAAACCTTATAAGAAGAAATCACTCGATCACTCTGCTTTTTGCAGTCCTTACTGTTTTTTTGTGTAGTTGTGGGAGAGCTGTTCATAAGAAACTTGTTGGAGTTGATTCTCTATTAGATCAGAACTTGACGGATTCAGCCGCATTGAAATTGGACATGATTCTTCCTTCTGATATAGACCGAAAAGA
>DHOX01000059.1:51135-52257 GCA_002409785.1 Prevotella sp. UBA5379
GGTGAATTGGAAAAACTTGCCGATTCCTATTATTATAAGGGAGCCGTCAATATCTTAAGACGGAACTATGAAGTTGCTATAGTTAATCTGAAACATGCCGAAGCCAAAGCTTCACATACCACCAATGATAAAATAAAACACAAAATTATGGAGAGTCTGTGGTATGTCAATAATATAAGTAACAACACGAAGATTTCACTGTCCTATGCCAAGAAAACTTTGGGGATATCACAGGATAACCATAATAAAAATTGGATTACATACGCCCTGATAGACCTTTCTTCTTCGTATCATAATATAGGCGAACAAGATAGTAGTCTGCTATGCCTTCAGAAATGCCAGCCGCTGTTGAAATCAATTCCTCGGAGTGACCGTGCTTATTTTTATTCAAATTTAGGTATATTCTATATAAACAAAAATCCTTTGAAGGCGGAAAGTTGTTTCCAACGGGCTATAAAATTGAATCCGATATCCAGTGCCTGTCTTGGTCTTGCGGACATCTATTTTAAAAGACATCAACCACAGAAAGGTAAAACTGTACTGACAGAGGCTTTGAGGTACAAAGACCCTCTTAATGAAAGAAATATCTTCCAACAACTTTCTGAGTACTATGCTGACTATAATAGCCCGACACAGGCTTTAGCATACAAAGACAGTATCATAAATCTTCAGGATTCTATATTGAAAGAGGATCATCAGAAGAACATCACTAAAATACAAGCAGCCTTCGACCTCAGAATGCAACAGGCCAGACAAAGGCAGAATCTGATTTGTTTTCTGTTTATTCTTCTTGTGTTTATCCTGTTGACTATTATTGTCTATATCTATTTTAAGTTCAAGGATAAAAACTTGCAGGGTATTATCATGCAGAATCAATTGCTTATCAATGAATATCAGGAGAAGATCACCCAACTTCAGAAAACCGGTTCTCATGAAGAGGTTGAGAAACTTAAGAAGCAAATAGAGATCGTGAAGAAATCCCAGTCGCGGATTCTGTATGAAGGTAAAGAACTCTATGAGAAGATAGAGCGGGGAGAGACTGTTGTCAAATGGAGTAAGAGTGAATTTATTAAATACATAGCTTATTATAAATTGATGGATTTACCTTTCATCATGCACTTG
>DHOX01000019.1:0-121 GCA_002409785.1 Prevotella sp. UBA5379
AATTCGTGTTCATGCATAACATCAGGAGAGCCGTTCGTATAGAGGCTGACCAGTCCTCCTGTCGTTTTTCTTTTTACGATGACATCGATTACAGCCCCTACGTTGTTATCCCCGTACTTCA
>DHOX01000019.1:478-1583 GCA_002409785.1 Prevotella sp. UBA5379
CGGCATCTTCCGTAGGAAAGACGATCATCCGGTCTATCTTGCGGAGGATCGGCTGTCCATGTACAGTGACGCCCTTGAGCAGGGTGGCATTCCGGTGAAGTTCTATGCTGCCCATGTCCAGATCCTTGTGCAGGCCTTTTAGCGTAATCCATATTTGTTCATAGCCGATGGAGGATAGTTTTAAGAGGTAGTTGCCTTTTTTAATGTTCGAGAATTCAAATTCTCCCTTGGGACCGCTTGACATACCTGCAATGAACGAAGAGTCAGCCCGGAGCAATGAGATGTCTGCGTCCTGTAGGGCTGACTTTGCGTTTCCTCCTGTTTGCTCATCTGCCGTGACCATTACCCGCCCCTTGATTCTGAAGGTGTTCTGGGCTTTTAAGAAACTTGGGGACGCCAGAAAGGGTAAAATGAGTATTGCGAGTAGGAACAACTTACAGTTGGTCTGAGGACAAAGGTGTTTATCATTATTAATCTTTGTTTGTTCACGGTCGTAAAAAATCATGGTCCGTTTATTATATGTATTTTGTCAAAGGTATAAAAATATTTTGAATAAATACTCATGAATGTTCAGCAAGAAGAACGGAATTAACTAAGTTTAAACGAATTAGTCTGTGTTAATCAAAGGAATATCTATAAATATTCATTGGTTTCTTAATGATGATGGCAAGTCCAGAAACTATTGTGAAAAAGGATAAGAAGGGTAAGGCAACACGGCATTCTCTTCTTTTGCATCAGTCCTGGTGAAATAAATGGCTTACTGCCGTGGCCCCAGGAACCTGTCTCCGTTCAGGTGTATCATGTGGTCGGGCATTTCTGCGATTCTTTCTAATAAAGCTATAGACAAGATACCCGAACCTGCTCCTGCATCAAGGATATTCAACTCTTTCTTCTTGGGCAGGGTGAAAAGTGAAGCCATGAAACGTGCGGTGGTCAGACTGGTAAAAAACTGACCATATTGCTTACGCAAGGATTTGGGCATCTGTGCAATAAAATCATCCGTCCGTTTACTGACCCATTCCAATATCATATTTCCGGTTTTATCTACAAATATAGATAATTTTTCTGAGATCCTAAGTCTATTGAAATAAAAAACAATTTTTTT
>DHOX01000019.1:1741-5500 GCA_002409785.1 Prevotella sp. UBA5379
TTTTTTTCCTGTTTTGCCAATTTGATGATTCTGTTTTCAAGAAACTGATAGAGAGCAATCTATCTGGAATTGACCTGATGGAGAAAGGCAAACTCAAGATAACTTATTCAGCAAAATGCAGCATCGGAATGATCTTGATGCAGCATCGTGATGACCTGTATGCACCATTAAGACGATCTCTATGCACCATTGGGGCCCTCTCTATGCACCATTAAGATGATCTTAATGCACCATCTATGTGACAATTGGCCTTGATCGTGAAAATCAGCTCATTACTAATTGGATTTCTATTCAGCAGTTCTTCTTTAACTTGATTAAAGAGGAGTGTGATAGCATATCTTGACTTTAGCCGAATTAAATGGAGAATTTAATGGGGAATCTGACGGATTTGATTTGTTAAATAGTAGATGCGCTCCTGTTCAGTTCTTATGAGTGATGATGTTCATCGGTTATAAATTTAGGGAAATATTGGTAGAATAGTCGTTTTTGGAGTTTGCGAAGATAAAAATATATAAATCTGTTTTTTTTTAGTGATATTATTAAGGATTATGGTTATCTTTGTATCTGAGCGAAGAGGAAAAATAACCTTATAAGATGCTGTGACATGATACCAAAATTTTCAAAAATTCCGTGTAAATCCATAACAATGGAGTTTATTAAGGATTTTCTCGCAGACAGGAAAACTAAACGGATTAATTTTGCATGGATACAGCAAAATGCACTTCGGCCAAATAAGGATAGGGAAACTTTTGCCAAGTGGTGGTTTGATATTCCTTTTACGGAATCCATTGAATTGTTGCTAAGCAAGGATTTGGGTATTCCGATTGCCTTTCCTTCTAAAAACTATGACAATTATTGTCGTTATTTTAAAGATGAGGATAAAGATCAGTTAGATAAATATAAGGAGACTTTGGAAAAATGTAAGAATCTGGTTTTCTTACGTGATTGTCTGGACATATCTCTTGCATTATCCATGAATATTGGAAACGCGAATGAGAGGACAGAATTAGGCGAAGCTGAGTATCAAGTGAAATATCATCCGCAAGGATCGGATACCTGTAGATATTTTAATCTGCTTGTGTCTGAAACACAAAAGTGGTTGGAACAGTTACCTTACTTAAAAGAGGCCGATTATATCTGTTGTGTGCCTACTAGTCATACTTTTATGAAGCAAATAGTATCCCAACTTACTGGTTTTGGATTTAAGGATATTTCTGCTGGAATTTCTTGGATCAGTAAGCAGAAACAATTAAAAGAAGCTGAAAATTCGATTCAGAAATTAGACATCCTAAATCGATCTGGATTAAAGATTTCAACGGGTATTGATTTAAAGAATAAGACGGTATTACTTATGGATGATCTTTATCAATCAGGAACCACCATGCAGTTTGTGGCAATGAAATTAAAGCAGGCTGGTGCCCGACATGTTTATGGTTTAGCTCTAGTTAAGGCCTTGAGTAATGATTAAATGATGTAGAATATGGATTGGTCCAGTGATGAAAATATTAAAATTACCTATCGTCTTTTAAGAATAAAGGGATATGGTCCGGCAAAGGCCAACAAATTATTGTGGTCCTTAAAACCATCCATAGAGAATTCGAAAGAATTTGAAGCATCTCTCTATTGTGCTTTGAAACCACAGGAGAAGAAAGAATTTGAAGATCCTTTCGAACTTTATCAGGATAGTAATGAACGGATAGGTTATATCTCTGTGCTTGATGATCTGCTTTATCCAAGTATGTTGCGTACTTCGCTTCGGCATAACTCACCAACTGTGTTGTCATTCATGGGTAACGTGAATTTGTTGAAAAAAGAAAAAATAGGTTTCAGTGGTTCTCGAAAAGTTTCAGAGAGAGGGATATGGATAGCAGGAGATTGCGTTAAGCAATTAGCACAAGATGATGTCTGTGTGGTTTCTGGTTATGCCAAAGGTGTCGACTTGATAGCTCTTGAGGCAGCTCTCAGAAATGGTGCAACTTCTATTGTCGTTTTGCCTGAAGGGATAAGTAACTTTCGTATCCGTCCCGAATTACGAGAACTCTGGGACTGGAATCGTGTCCTGGTTGTAAGTGAGTTTACCCCTCATGCCAGATGGATGGTCAGTCATGCTATGGCACGGAATAAAACCATTATAGGGTTGAGTGATATGATGCTGGTAATTGAGGCAGGAAAGACAGGGGGCAGCCTCGATGCAGGACTTAAGACCCTTCAGGCTGGAAAAGCTCTGTTTGTTCCTAGATTCCGGGAGTTTCCAGAATCTGCTTTTGGTAACTTAATTCTGTTAAGGAATGGTGCATACGCCTTAGGTTTGGGACGTGGTACACATCATACAAACATTGAACTGATCCGGATTTTGATGCATCGTCGTTCAATGGAACTGTTTAAATAATATATTAGGAGAGAAGGATAAAGTAGTTGGCTGAATCAGCAGTGTGAAGTTCAAACAGTGGCCATCTTGATCCTTGTACGAATACTAAACTCCCGTTTAAATCTTTGTGACTTGTTGAGGGAGGTAAGTGGTTATTCCTGTTGAGTGGGGTAAATCGGTGTTAAGAGAAGCACAGGCAGGTTAATATCTGTTATAGATTGAAAACTTTCCACGAAAATATTTGCCGAATAAAAATATTTCCCTTATCTTTGCTGCATATTTCCATTGGAAAATATTTCTAATGAAATGATGGTGATTTTGAACTTTATATAGGATGAACATAAAAAAGAATCATACATTCGGCGTAGCCATGATAATGGTGGCACTGGTGACTTTTATCTGGAGTTGTGGATCTGCAACAGGCAAGAAGGGGCAGGAGCAATCCGGATCAGCAGGAGTGAAAGATCAACAACGGGCAGAAGTAGCCCGTCAGTCAAATAATCATAAGGAGAAACAGAATATGAAACCAATAGAATTGACATCGGATGAGTTTAAGAAGAAAGTAATGGACTTTGACCAGCATCCAAACGACTGGAAATTTGAGGGGGACAAACCGGCTATCGTAGACTTCTATGCTACCTGGTGCGGACCGTGCAAGGCCACGGCACCGATCATGGATCAATTAGCGGTCGAATATGCAGGGAAGATCGACTTTTATAAGGTTGATATTGATCAGCAACAGGATGTGGCAGCTGCCTTTAATGTGCAGTCCATCCCTACAATTCTTTTCATCCCGAAGAAGGGAGAACCGAATATGTCAGTAGGAGCGATGATGAAAAATCAGTTTGAAAATATTATTCAGAAACAATTATTGAAGTAGGTTGACGTTTTTATAAGGAATAGATTGTAACGTGCGGACTGTCGGTTTTACCCGGTAGTCCGCTTAACTCGTTTTTAGAATCATGGACCATCACTGTATTTGTAAACTTAGAAAAATTTATAAGGCATTATCCGTACTTGAAGATCAGATGATGCAGACCTTCGGGCTGAATCTCAATGAGACAATGCTGCTTTGTTTGTTGTCAAAATATGAGAACCCGACAGCTAACGAGATCTCTGAACAGATGAGTCTGTCTCATTCCAATGCTTCCAAGGTGATTGCCTCCCTGGAAAAGAAGGGACTGATCAGTCGAAAAATCTGTAAGGAAGATAAGCGCAGTATGCGTTTCAATCTGACCCGAGAAGGGCGGGAACAACTTGAAAAGGTGAATTGTGAGAACATCGTCCTGCCGGATTGTCTCCAATCATTGATGTAAAAGTAAATCTTTATTCCGGTGATGCCTTAGGTTGGAATAATGCATCATTTTCCTGTCCGTAATTGACGTAACTCA
>DHOX01000019.1:5828-11109 GCA_002409785.1 Prevotella sp. UBA5379
TGACTGATAAAAACCTATGGCAGCATTACCGAGATCATTGTCTTCTGTTTCGTAGATGGTTGTAGAGGTCCAATATCCGTTATAGTAACCATCGTTATAATTGTTATATTGATTGGTTTTAGAAATAGAACTAATAATTTCAGAAACTTTTAATGCCTTAGACCACTGGCCTGCAGTTGGCAAATACCAACCAGTTGCTTTTGGGAAATTGGTTAGAGGGTATGTAGTGTTATAGTTATAAGCTGCTTCCCATGCGGGATAATTGGAATCTGTTCCTAAATTTAAATCTTTGTAAGTACCATCATAGCCACTGTTGAAATCTTGTGTATCTTCTCCTAATTTGTAATTTTTGAGAGGACTTGGCAGAGCGGCAGCACCTTCTTTAGGCCCCCAAATGTCGTTTGGTTTAACCTCTGTTAATGACATGACATATCCATGTGTGGCACCGGCATCTTTTTCCTCTTGGCTCAGACTATCAGAGATTAAGACACCAATAGCCTCATTACCCTTTGAATCTTTTTCATTGCTGCCCCATGTCCCATCACTATAGACATAATCTCCGACGCTGATGCCCTTCTCCAGACTTGTAATTATCTTTGTCTGAACAGTAGCAGAAGGGAAATTCTTGTCGGTTAAAGTAATGTTCTTTGTATAAGTACCACTTGTACAAGTTAATTTTATAGCGAGGGTGCCACTGACGCTTGTTCTGGCAGGTACAGCCAGGTAGACACTCGCTTGACCATTTGTTATTGCAATTGAAGGGTTGGATAGTGTCAGAGAGCTGGCATCTGTGGTCGACAGGTCTGCGTTATGTGTTGTGGAATTGAACGTATAGTCTGCCTTGTTTGCGAACAACGATTGGTTATTTGAACTGGTGAAAGAAAAACTTGCATCCGTGATCGTTCCGGAGAGTTGGGTGTCATTGAAATCAAGTCTCAAGACACAGATCTGATGATTGAAAGATACAATCTTCGAAGGATCTCCCTTTCCATACATTAGGTCATATTTGGCAATATTGTCACAAGCCCCATTCTGCCCTGTGAAGTCAACGGAGGCTGAGAAAGGACTGCCAAGGGTAATATTGCTGTTTGTATTATAGTTGAATCCGTAGATGGAATCGCCCTTTGCAAATTGTTGAGCTTGCGTATCCGTAACCTCACCGATGAAATCATTGCTTGCTTTCCAATTTAATGACATAGGGTTAGAAGTGTTATCAGCAAATGAGACGGATAAAGCATCTCCCGTTCCCCACGCTGTGGTGAAGACATTATCCTTATCCGATTCTGTAACACGAGTGCTGCCTGTGTTTATGGACGCATTCAGTGCCACTTGCGCTGATTTTGTGGCATTTGTGGTGCTATCATCTGTAGAACAGGATGCCAGTCCTAAGACCAGGATTCCTATCAGGAATACATATATTTTTTTCATAATGATATCTTTCTCTAATTGTTTGTCTTGTTTTACAAGGATCTGCCATTAGCATTTTTTTATAGATTATCCCCTCTAATTTATCTGACAGATTCTGCTTAATTGTTAAATCATCTTGAATAATCGTTCAAATTTATAAAACATTTAAATTATTCTTTCTCTCTTGAGATAGTCAATGGACGAAGATTCATGTAATAAATCCTTCATCAGATCATTCTCCCTTTTTGTATGGCTTGATTCAAAAAAATAATAAACCTCCATATTTCTTTTAAGGATTACTGGTAGTATTTCCCCAGGTATCACTTCCACTATTGTCGTTGTTTTCAGTCCAATCTCCTGGGCTGCTGCCACCAGTGTTGTTATTACTCCCAGGTTTTGCGGTCACACTTGTGGAGGCCATCAGGCTCTCCACATCCACTTTGAGGCACTCCACACGGGGGGCCTCATACTTCATCTTTTCCATCATTTTTTATATTTAACCATTAATAAATTTACAAAAACAATAATCAGTACTCATAAAATGTATATGTATCAACCTACTTACATTTTAGTTTTGAACTAATTATCATTTCGAGGTGCAAAAGTAATAGAAACTTTTGTATGTTGCAATTATTTTATAAACAAACGTAGGATATTTAATTATATTAAGTTTAGTTAGCGCAATTTAATGTATACTCGCCCAGTTTTATGAAAATTGAGATTTCTCCAGTTTGATAATAAGCCGGAAAAGTTTCTTCAGTAGTTGCATGAATTTACTTTATTCTTACTTTTATAAATGAATATATGCTGATTATCAGTCATTTATGTTTATTCGAGGCTTACTTTATTTTTTTACGTAGAAGTGGGACGATGTCTATAAACAGTAACTTTGCATCGAGAAAAATTGGAAAGATACCATTGTGAAAAAATGGGTATGCACCTAGAAATAACTTTATCGTAGAGTGTAATCATGAGAAGTTCAGACATAAAAATAAAATTTATGGAAAAATGCAGAATGAATAATGAGCAGGAATGATTTTATTCAGGAAAGGAGAGAGTTATAATGACAATGGATGGGCATCAGAAAAAGAAGGGGCGTATGTTGATGATGCCATTATCCTTTTAAGGTCAAGACTTGCTGTATTTAATCTTATTTGATCAGAATGTACTTAAAAATTATTCATCATCGAGTTTATCAATTGCCTGTTCCAGTTAGGAGGGGAGAGTTATGTGCAGGCCATTCTTGTCCGTCCGGAGCAGAAATGCCAGAGCCGTATTGAGCTATGCCGACGGACTCAGATATGGAAGGGTCAGACAGAGAGATAGGAGTCGTTGTAGAATTTCGAAATGAACAGGAAATAAAATAGAGAATAGTATGAAAAGATTTCTTCTGTTAGTTATAGGTTTACTTCTTATCACAACGGGCATAAAGGCTCAGGAAGTAGCAGTCAAGACAAACATCCTTTATGATGCTACCGCTACGTTCAGTTTAGGAGTAGAGACGGACCTGTCCAGGAAGTGGACGCTGGACGTCTCCGGGAACTATAATCCGTGGACCTTTTCCCATAATCGGAAATGGAAGCACTGGTTGGTACAACCTGAGGTGCGTTACTGGAACTGCGACAAGATGCGTGGTTCCTTCTGGGCTGCGCACCTGTTAGGCGGTCAGTACAATGTCGGGAATGTGAATGCTGACTTCACCTTTTTAGGGACCCCGTTCTCCAAGTTGAAGGATGCCCGTTACGCCGGCTGGATGGTTGGTGGTGGTGCCGGTTATGGTTATTCGTGGATGTTGTCACGCCACTGGAACATCGAGGCCGAGTTGGCTGCCGGATATGTCTATACCCGGTATGATAAGTACGACTGTACTACCTGTGGCAGCAAATTAGAGAGTAACAAGTCTCATCATTATGTAGGACCGACAAAGGCGGCCCTGAATCTTATTTATGTTTTTTGAACCAAAAGGGCATGAAGAAAATGAATATACAATTCCTGGTGGCCGTCCTGACAGTTCTGGCCTTACCCACAGTCGTTGATGCACAGATGCTGCAAGACACGAAAGTGAACGTGATGAATACTTCTGTCCGGAAGGAGGGGAAGGATGTCCTGCTGGACCTGGATATGGACCTGAGCAACCTGCACCTTCCTGCAAACCGCGGGCTGGTGTTTACGCCGATGTTCATAAATCCTGCTGATACCTTGAAACTGCCAGCGGCTGAGATTATGGGGAAGGACCGGTATATCTACTACCAGCGCACCAGGCAGACGGCAACGCCGGATCCGGCATTGGTGGTCAGGAGAAGGAATGGAAAGCGGCAGACGGTCCACTACAGTTATGTGGTACCCTTCAAGAACTGGATGTGCCAGTCGGAGCTGACTATGGGGGAGGGGCTTTGCGGGTGCACCCAGACCCTGCTGTCTTCCAGGCCGCTGCAGTCGCTCCGCAGTCTGGCCTTTGCTCCCGAGGCGTGGAATTTCAGGTATGCCTATATCCAGCCGGGCGAAGAAGATGTCAAAAGGCGGATGCAGGCCGGCAGTGCCAGGCTGAACTTTGCCGTCAGCAGTTCCGTGGTCGTTCCCGGCTATGAGAACAATCCTGTGGAACTGGGGAAGATCCGCCGGACCATAGAAGCGATCCAGGATGACCCTGACATGAAGATTACCGGAATCACCCTGCATGGCTATGCCTCCCCGGACGGAGCCTACCACCGCAATCTGGTGCTTTCCCGCAGGCGCACGCAGGCACTGGTTTCCTGGCTTTGCCGTCAGTATCATTTTCCGAAAGACCTGTTTCAGGTGGACTGGACTGCGGAGGACTGGCAGGGAGTCAGGGAGTATGTAGACCGAGGCACTCTCCCACAGCGGGAGGAGGTACTGTCCGTCATAGACAGTCGCCGTGCCCCGGACGATAAGGAAGGGTACCTGAAAAAGTGTTATCCGCGATCTTATCGGATACTCGTGGACAGTGTCTACCCGGCATTGCGGCGTACCGATTACACGGTAAACTATTCCATCCGGAAATTTAACCTTGAGGAAGCTCGCAGCATCGTCAGGACCCATCCTCAAAAACTCTCCCTGATCGAGATGTACAGGGTGGCCCAGAGTTACCGCCCCGGCAGTGAGGACTTCAACCAGGTCTTCGATGTGGCCGTACGGATGTATCCGGACAGCAAACTGGCCAATCTGAATGCGGCAAATGCGGCATTGAGTCGTGGTGACACCGTCAGTGCCGAGCGGTTCCTGTCCAGGACAGGAGACTCTCCTGAGGCAGAGAATGCCCGGGGCATCCTGGCCGTCAGGAAAGGTGATGCGGAAAAGGCAAAGTATTATTTTAAGAAGTCTGCTGCTGCCGGGCTTGATGCGGCAGGATATAACCTGCAAGAGTTATTAAAAAATCAATAATAGAATAATAGAGAGTATATAATTTGTTTAATTCTAATTTTTCAATGATGAAAGTAAGTAAAATTTTAGTGCTGGGAATGCTTGTAACAAGCATTTTCGCATCGTGTAGCAATGAGGACACGGCAGGAAATGGGAGCAAGAGTCTTGCAAAAGGGGATGCGTATATTACCCTGGCTGTCTCAGGAAGCGAGATCCCGGGCTCAAGGACTACCGGAGATCAGCATCAGAATGCTACTTCTGATGAGAGTAAGATCAATAATCTGGCTTTGTATCTTGTTGATCCTAGTTCGAAGGCAGTTGTCTTTTCTACGGATGTGGCTGCTGCACAGTTGATTTCAAATACAGCAACTGATCCGACATATACGACTACTCCTATACCTGTGACGGGAGTGGGGACTGGTGTGCAACTGGGTACAGAATATGATGTTTATGTGGTTGCCAACAAGACGGTAAGTGATATTGCTATGGGGAA
>DHOX01000019.1:11394-25262 GCA_002409785.1 Prevotella sp. UBA5379
AAGGTGACCATTACTTCTACGAATGACTCAAAATCGAATCCGGCAAGAGTGAATGCCGATGGAACAACGATTCAACCGATCAAATTGGATCGTCTGACAGCCAAGGTTCAAGCACAGGACGGCAGTGCATCCGGCAGTAATCTTGACATCAGTGGGATCACCGGCAAGCAGGCCAATTTTATCTCTGGCATCAGCATGGACGGTTATGTCATCCTGAACGGAACTCAGTCTACGTATTTGCAGCAGGCATGGTCCGGAACGGTAGCACCTTATGTCCTGAATACTCCGTCATCTAATACCTTTTACGGACAGTTTGGTACTTATGCAACCGTTACATCCGGAGCAACCGCAGGTTCTTATACAACGGTGAAAGACAATACCTCTGATGGTCAGATCCCGTTCACAACAGCTAAAGATCCTGTCTACTGTCTGGAAAATAATACGGAAGTGAAAAACAGTGATGACAAGGTAACGAATACCACAGGTCTGATCTATAAATACCAGGTAACCGTTAATGGTAGTGATGGGCTGGCAGGAAGCAATTGTTTCTATGGTTACAATGGCCAGTATTTCGCAACATTGAATGCGATTCAATCCACCTATCCGAATGTCTTCGGTACGGGTGCTGCTGCTACAGATCTTCAAACGGCAAAGGACCTGCTTACTGATAAAAATGGGACCGGAACTGCAACCGAGCAGTCCGTATCTGATTTCCGTGCGAAGTATAATATCGAAGTGTTCAGAAACGGTATCATGTACTATACTTATTTTATCAAGGATCAGAATTATACGGATCCAACTGCTGTTACAGGTACTGACAGTCATATCTATGCTGTTTTGCGCAATACGGTTTATGACCTTCACGTGGCTTCCCTTTTGAGGATCGGCAATGATATTCCTGGTGGATGGAATCCCGGTGGCCCGGACACTCCTGTGGATCAGAAAGACTATTATATGCAGGTTCAGGTATCTGTTAACCCATGGGTTCTCAGTTCTACAGACATTAATTTACAATAAAAGAGAAACGGAGCAGAATTTCTGCTCTGGATTTTGATTCGTGTTTTTGGGCGCTTCCTTATGATGTTAATCTCCCTTTTTATTTAGGGGAGCGCCCTTTAATCCATCAGAAGATAGGCAGCAGGGAGATAAAGACGGTGGTGATACCGTCATTGAGGAAGAAAGAGATCAGTCTCTTGAGAAGGCAAGGAGGAGTTCTTCCGTTGTCCTTTGCCAGGAGGCGACACTATATATAAGATTATACATCATCAATCAAACGATATGAAACGAAAGGCTTTTGGGCGTAATGGATTACTGGGTATCCTGCTTGCGGTGGTACTGATGGGTATGTCGTCCTGCATTAATGACGACCAGGATAACTGCGGGTTGTCCGTACGTTTCCAGTACACTTATAATATCAAGGGCGCTGATGCCTTTCCTGAAGAGGTGAAAAGCGTGAAAGTATGGATCTTTGACCATAACGGCCTTCTGGTCAAGACGGTTGAGGACTCCCGGGACCATTTCGGAACAGGCTATGCCATGAAGATCACCGGATTGAAGGCAGGCAAGTACACGCTGGTCTGCCTGGCCCGTGACCGGCAGGGAGTAGACGAAAGTAAGGATTTCGCCTTTCCACAACTGAAGACAGGCGTTTCTACGCTGAAGGACCTGAATGTCCGCCTGAACCGTAATGCAGACAATACCTGCAATACGGATCTGGCAGCCCTGTATGACGGGATGCTGGATATAGACTATTCCGGGAATCCGCAGACCGTCACGATCAGTCTGATGAAACTGACCAAGAAGTTCAGGGTGATCCTCATGCCATACGCCGGAATGGCTGATCTGTCAGCAGATGATTTCGGATTCATGATCAAAGGTTCCGCGGGATGGCTGGACTACAAAGGAGACCGCTATCAGCCGGATTCCGTCACCTATACGCCGTACAGCCTGAAGACCGTCTCAGATTCCACGGCTTCCGGCACAGAGGAGCCAGTGGCACGGGCTGTCGTGGCTGACCTGAATACCTCGCGGCTGTTGGGTGATGCCAGTCCCCGTCTGATCATCACCGATAAGAAGAAAGGCAAGGTCCTCCTAAACCTGAACCTCACCTGGTTCCTCTCTTTGCAGGGCATCGGTGAGCATCGTGCAGAATGGAGTGACCAGGAATATCTCGACAGACAGGACTATTATAACCTGACCTTCTTCGTGCAGGGTGACGTGTTCATGACCGGCAGGATTGTCGTGAACGGCTGGGTCGTTTCGTTGAATGATGTTCATCTGTAAAAATAGCGAAGATTATGAGAAATCATCCGTTTAAATATACCCTTGAGCTCTTGCCGGCTCTGATGTCACTCCTTTTTGAGGTCTCATCCTGTTCTTCAGATGCCGGGCTGCAGCGAGAGACGGAAGGAAACACGAATTATATCAAGGTGGATTTTTCACCGGTACAGGCAGTCGTGCGCAGCAGTCGTGCGGCAGGTGATCAGGCAGCCGGTTCGGCAGTCGAGTCGGCTTTCCATACCATACGGGTCTGGGTGTTTGACAGTAAGGCCACTGATCCCACTGCTACACCCCTGTCGGATGTAGAGATCAGTGATGCCCACCGCTACCAGGACAATTCCGGACGACTGTCCACAGAGATCAAAGTGCCCAGGACGGTTGCCGACTGTGATCTCTACATCCTGGCCAATGCGGAGAGTCTGGGCAGCCTCGGCACACTTACTGGTGATGAGACGCGAGATCAACTGGAGGCACTGGCATTCGCGGCAGCTCCGGCGATGGCCGACGTGCCGTCAAAAGGGTTGCTGGTCTCCCGGATTGTAAAGAAGGTGAGTGTCTCCCGGTTCAAGGACGGGCAGGAGACCGTGCAGGTCCCTCTGCTGCGGGCCGTGGCGAAGGTGGATTTCTTCGTTACCAAGCGTACGGGTATGGGCACACCTGCCATCACAGGAATCTCTATAGGTGGGAACACCTTTCCTGATCAGGTTTGTGTCTTTCCCGCATCCGCAGACTATTCAGAGGTCATACCCGATCCGGGCGCTGCCCATATCGTAGATGCTGACGGTTATGAGACGGCCGGGATAACCTATCCGGGTATCTCCTCCCAGACACCCTTTACCGCCATCAGAGAGGCAGACAGTCCTCTCCTCCGTGAGAGTGGTGAGGATGCCCAAAGCTATAAGGACCGGTTGACTGCCGGCGCTTCCCTGGCAGCGTCGTCCTATCTGAAGGAAACGGATAAGACCTTATCGTGCACCCTCTTTTACCGCACCGGTGTGTCAGCGCCGGAGAAATCGCTGACCTTTGACCTGAACGGACAATTGTTGAGAAACCATGAGCTGGTGGTCTATGCTTATTTCAAGGGAGGACAACTCTATGCCGTTCCTGCCGTGATGGACTGGACGGATGGCGGGACTTTCGACTTCTCTGCCCATATCGAGACCCAACTGGCCCGCGGACCTTATAAGGAAGATGAGGGGGGCAGGGTGGCCGTGGCTTACGATAAGGATAACCCGACGGGATATGCCAACCAACTCACCCTGACAGTCTCCTCGCCTGAGGGCCAGCAGTGGATCCTCCAGAGCGATAATCCTGATTTCGGATTTGTTACCGTAAACAATGGCGTCGCCTCTTCTCTTGTCAGTGACCAACTGACGGGAGTGGGTGGTCAGGGACCGGTCACTTTCTATTTCGTTCCCAAGCGGGACATAGACCTTACGGATCCTAACCGAAACTATCAGGCGGACCTGTATCTGACGATTCCGGGTTATAATGAATCCGCTGCGGGCAAGATCCCGTTTAATTCTGGCTCCGGAAAACTGCCGGGCAGTGAGACGGATATACAGTATGGCCTGGTTTCCAAATCTGTGTATAATGGACTGGCCACAAACAACTAATAATGTGTAGATGATGAAATTAAGATATTTATCCGGTGTGATACTTTCTGCAGGTCTGACGGCATTCCTGTCATCCTGCATGACGGATGATGTGGAGACTGCTGTGGGGCATGGACTGACCATGGAGGTCAGCATTGCCAATACCCAGGTGTCGTCTTCTACGAGAGCCGCCGACGGTACGGCTTCTGACGGGACCCTGAACGAGGACCAACTGAAGACGCTTGATGTCTACATCTTCAATCAGGACGGGACTTCCAGACTCTTCTATGGCCATTATGATGCGGTGACACCGGGGAATAAGGTTACCCTGGATTCCGATCCCTCATGGCGGAATCAGTTCAGCAGTTCCGGCAGGTATCAGGTTTATGCCCTTGCTAACTATACCGGCGGCGGATTGTCCGCGATCAGTACGGTCACCGGTCTGAAGGCCCTGTCGCAGACGGATCAAGATATTTACAAGTTGTATGCTGCGGGCAGTGCAGCAGGCTCGTCCGAATATTCATCCGACAAGACATTCCTCATGGACGGAGAGGCAGACTGGACCCCTTCCACTCCTGTCAGCGAGGATGAGACGGTAAATATCAGTTTGAAGCGTGCCGCCGCCAAAATCAAAGTGTCTGTGAGTCTGACCCCTGACATGCTCCAGGCTTACAGTTTGCAGTCGAATGCCTGCACGTGGAAGTTTGTGAACTATACGGATAATACGGCAGCCATTGACGGCGGTGATGCCGTCGTTCCGGAAGAAAAGACCACCGGAACGCTACGGTCCGGGCAGTTTGCGGCTGACGGCACCGGATCAATCACCACTTATACGTATGCGGATGACTGGAGCAGTCAGTCTTCAGACCATGCCCCTTCTCTCCTGGTGAACCTGCCGGTTACGGATAAGACCTCCGGGAAGGCGTATGATGGAAATTACTACCGTATCCCCCTGCAGCCGGTCAAGGTAACGAAAATAGACCGGAACTATATCTATATGATTAATGCTTCCATAGGTACGCTCGGCAGTTCAACGGAACTGACAGATAAAGATTTCGGTCCTGTGAACTACAGTGTCATCCCCTGGACAGTAGATGACATAGACGTGAATGCGGATAAGATAAATTATTTGACGGTGAGCCCGGTCGATGTTGTCATGCAGTATCTTACGACGGATACTGAAGTGCGCTATTATTCCTCCTCTGATGTCACTGTCAGTATAGATGAGGTGTATTATTATGATGCGGACGGCAATAAGCAGACCATTCCTTCTTCACAGTATGGCAACTATGGCCTATCCGTGACTCCGTCTGCCGACCTTAAGAAGGGGACGGTCACCATCAAGTCCGATCTTCCAGATAACAAGGGTATCCGGTATATCAAGTTTACCATCAGCAATGCTGACGGGAAGTCACAGCAGGTGTATGTCAGGCAGTACCCGCTGGAGTACATCCAGTTTATTAATGGCTGGTATTCCACGAAGACAGATAACAATTGGGTGGACTGGCAGACAGATCAGACCCCACATTCTCAGAAGAGAATTTGCAATGACTCTCATTTTGAGGCTAAGGTGTATGACAATGGCATCTATCCAATTACAGAAAGTAGTAGTTGGGGAGGTTATACGGCACAGAAAGGCCGGTGGTATGGTTATCTTGACAATCGCTGCATGTATGTGATAGAGGTCACCAGCACCAGCGATACCTATACCATTTCTCATCCGAGAATGGACAGCCATGGATTGTCACAGGACAATGTTGTTTCCCCGGCGTTTATGATCGCGTCACAGTTGGGTGCTGTTACAAGTTTTGGTAATGATGGAGAGGCGGCGGCCACACATTGCCAGGTTTACCGCGAGGTGGATACCTCAGGTAAAAAATACGACGGGTGGCGTTTGCCTACCGCTGAAGAGCTGGGTATTATCAAGGAGTATCAGACGGGGAACAATACCGTGATGAAACCCGTACTGACCGGAAGCAACTATTTTGCCGCTGACGGGACTGCACCAGTTATCTTTCCTCACGGTGATCTTGGGAATTATGTGCGTTGTGTACGGGACTTAACTCCGGAGGAAGTAAAGGCTTTAGATGCCGATAAAAAGTAATGGGTATGAAAAAAATTGGATGGATCAATATACTGTTTAGCATCTTTCTTGTGACCCTGGCTGCCTGTACGGATGATGACGGTCAGGACTCCTCATGGCATGGCAAGGAGATGCGGGTGAATCTAAGGGTGTCCGTACCGGCGTGGACAGAAAATACACGTGCAGGCAGCACATCAGTGGAGGAGGGCATCAATGACTTCCAGTTGCTGTGCTTTGACAAGGACGGGTACTTTGTCGGTCGCAGGGCAGTGACATTCACCTCTTCCCAGGGAACACCGTCCGGAGGAACGCTGACGGGGACGGTACCTTCGACGACCTGCCGGATCCATTTCATCGCGAATGGTGATTTCTCCTCGTTCAATGATACGCAGAGCATGGGAGTGAATGAGAACACCGTCGTTTCCGCCTTGACCTCAGCAACCGGAGATCAGCGGATGACCTATTGGGGCTACAAGCGTTTTTCTACTCCAGACGAGATGGCGGGATTCCTGGATGCCGGCACGAATGTGGTGTACCTGCTCCGTGACCGCGCGATGATCACCGTGGAAAGCAAGGCTTCGGACATTACCTCGGTCCAGTCTGCCGTGTGTCACGGACTGGAGAAGGGTACAGTGGCACCCTTTGATCAAACTGACCTGAGTTCTCCTTTTACATACGATGATGCGAGAGGAGTGGATTTTATCACTAAGCCAGTGGACCAGTCTCTGTTTCCTGATCCGGAAGAGGTAAGTGCTCCCGGCACAGCCCAGTATGTCTTTGAAAATCCTAACAGTTCAAACAGTCCTCTGGTCGTGATCCTGAAGGTCACCTACACGGACGCGACAGTGAAATACCATAAGATTCTGTTGCTTGACGGGGATTATAACCCGATTCCGGTTATCAGGAATCACCAGTATAATATCGTGGTTAACAAACTTGCGCCGGAACTGGGGTACGACTCCTTTTCTGACGCGCTGAACGGGAATGCGTCCAATAATCCTTTCCTGTATATTGAGGACATCATTCCAGGCGTTTCTGACAATGGCAGTACGCTGACCATTACCAATGGCACCACCCAGATCTTTCATTCCAGTGGCGTGCAGACTATAGATTTCAATTATGTCTCGTCCGGGACTGGCACTTCGACCAGTTCTTTTCAAGCGGGGTGGCTCGTCAATGGCGGAATCGCCGATCAGCAGGAATGCTCGGTGACCTCCTATGATCCGAGCACGGGAGACGGGCAGATAACCATAAAACTGAATGCGGTGAACGGTACCCCTCAATTCGGGACGCTGTATATCAAGGATAAGAATGGGCTGATCCGTAAGATCCATGTTGTCTCGGTGGATAATTACCAATTTGGCAACCTCTCTCTTTCTCCGTCATCCGGTGTCGGCACATCGGCGGGGCAGACAGTCACGCTGACCTTTACCATTCCGGATAACTATCCGACGGCCCTCATGCCTTTGAAGGTCATGTTTGCCACCAATGATCTGAATGCTACGACAGACAACCAACTCGGCGTTTCCGTGGAATCCACGTCAGACATCGGTCAGTCCTGGAATTTCTGGTATACTTTTTGGGCCACGACCAAAGGGACACATACCCTGAAGTTCGAGACGGTCAGGGCGAATACGGCAGGGAGCACCGGGACATTATATATCCGTGCTGCTGACTTCGAAACCAAAGAACTGACGTTCACTTATTGATGTCCTGAGTCAGGTTCGTTTAGTGTTGATTTATGAATCGTTGCTGTTTGAAAAAGATCATGTTATCATTGTTGTCCTGTTTGCTGGTCAGTCTGTCTGTCTCAGCGCGGCAGGAGTATATCGTGCCTGGAGATACCTCGAAGGTGCAGGCCCGGCATTTCCCTTATCCATCGATTCCGGGTGCGTTACGTTCCATTCCTGAGCGTACGGCCTATCTGTCAGAGCACTATTGGGACAGGTATGATTTTTCAGATACCTTACTGGTCCATTGTCCGGAGGTGACGGAACAGGGTCTTGTGAATTTTCTGGATTTACTCGGGCGTCTGGACTCTCTGGCTGCCGCACCGGCGATCCGGAAGTTCATGTCTGATGTTATGAAAGCTCCACCAGCATCACGGGAGTATTTCTCCGGACAACTGGAGCATTACCTTTTCGATCCTGAATCCCCCATGCGCAACGGGGAACTGTACCTCTCCTTTCTGCAGTGCCGGCTGCAATATCCTGACCTTTCAGAAAACAGGAACAGGCTGGAGTTCCAACGGGAGAATTTGCTGAAGAACAGAGTCGGGCACCAGGCCACTGATTTCGTCTTTATAGACAGGAAGGGTAGGAAAGGCACCCTCTATGGTACGAAAGGAGACTACATCCTGTTGTATTTCAATGATCCAGACTGTACCAACTGTCATATTGCGACTCATCAACTGGAACATCTGAGAGGGCTGGCTGACCCGAGGGTGACGGTCATGGCAGTTGATCCAGATGCTGATGCTGCAGCGTGGAAGGCCGGGCACGGGCAGATGCCTGTCCAATGGATTGATGTCATGAGTCCGGGAGGGGAGATCATTGGCAGGTCACTCTATTTCATACAAGCGTTGCCGACCCTTTATCTACTGGACAAAAACAAACGTGTGGTCCTGAAGGATTGCTCTCCCAAAGAACTGGCTGCTGATCTGCAACAGATCCTGAAGCGGTAAAGGATCAGGCTGGGAAGAGTGTGGCGTGAGGCCTTGGATCCACAACAGGATAACCGGAAACTCCGGATGATCCTGATAGAAAGAAAAAGCAGAGGTAGAAAGAATTACTAAATAATAGGTTATCAAAGTGAGAAAGAGGATAATAAGAACAAAAATCCAGATGATGGTCAAGGAATTCCTGGCGGACATAGAAAAGCGAAGTTCCAGATGGAAAGGGCATGACAGTCTTTTCTTGCCGTATTTTGCGGTTAGTTATTGTAAGTTCCATAGCAAAGTAGAATTTTTATTAAATCATCGATAAAAATGAAACTTTTATTTGAATTATTATTAATGAGGTTTTGGGGTTAGTCAGTTATTTCGTATTTTAGCAACTGGTAATCTAATCTTTAAATTTCAAAAAATACTATGGATTGATGTCGTACCAGTTTTTTCTTAAAAGACAATCCTGTTTTGGGTCTTAGAGAAAGGGGATTGAAGGAATGTGTACTCTATGGGGTGCAAGTTATATGCTTTGAAGGTTATATCCTCAGGATTCCGTAAAAGGTAATCAGCTGCTCTTGGAGGGATAGCTTTCAGATTGAAAATTACTATAAATCATGAAAAAGAAGCGATTTGTCGGACTGTTTCTGTTGCTGTTTCCTATCTGTTTGTTTGGTGTCTCTTCCCGGTTGGTGAAAACTGATCTACAGACTGACTTCAGTCGGTTAGACCAGATCGTGCATAACCGGAATTTCTATATGGTAAGGAAAAAACAGGAAATTTTCAATCTCAAAGAATCGCTTGAGGGCTGTACCCTGGACAATGACAGATGTGTCATCTATAAGCGCCTGTATGATGAGTATCAGAAGTTTAATGCAGATTCTGCTATCGTGTATGCAGACAAGTATGAGGAAATATCCCGCAGACAGGGATGGGGGAATCTGGCGTTACAGGCTAGGTTGGATAAGGTCATGGCTCTGATCCTGCAAGGCATGTATCTGAAAGCAGATCAGGAAATGAAAAACTGTGCCCCAATAGGAAGGCTGCCACCACAGTTACAGCAGAAATATGCGATCGCTGACTTTGAGTTTACCCTGCGGATGCTATTGGGAAAAGCATCTCCGGATACAGAGGAAGTCAGAGCCAGGCTGCAGGATTGCTGGAACACCTATAGTCGGTATATTCCAGAGGATTGCTGGATTTATGATTACTATGAAGCCTTGATGACCCGCCATGAGGTGACTGGCAAACTTTTATCACAGTTGAAAACAGCTCCAAAGCCTTCTATACAGGCGGCAATGCTTGAAATGGCTCTGGCCAAAGTCTATCGGGACCAGAAGAAATCTGAGCTTTGCTGTTATTATCTGATCCGTTCAGCGATAAGCGATATATGCAAGGCCAACAGGGATGCACCTGCCTTGTTGTTCCTGATGAGTGTTCCTCAGGTGAGAGGAGATTTGAACAGGGCTTATTTGTATGCGATGGCTTGTACGGAGAATTTTGAATCTTATGGGGATGTGGCCCGCAGTACCTATATCCTCCGGGCACAAACGATGGCTTCCAAAAATTTTAATGACCGGTTGCAAGGCAGGATATATCTATTAGTAATGATCCTGATATTCCTGTTGGTCGCGATGGTCATCGTTTGCGTTCAATTCGGCTTCCTTTATACTAAGAATAAGCGAAAGTCTGTTTTATTGAAGCAGATTCTACATTCCAATGTGAAGCAACGGATGATGATTGAACGAGACCTCAGGGTGAAGCAACATACTAAAGAGGCAAATATGCGGCTGGAAGAGGAATTGAAAAAAAGGAATGCCAATTTCCTGAATGATTATCTGTTGATTTCCAGATATATTTCAGAAGAAGCCAGATTCAGAAAAAAAATTTTTAATCTGCTTGTTGCTGGAAAGTTGAAAGTTGCCATCAAAAAACTGGATGAAAGTTCGAATGCAGAGAATTGTTTCGGGAATTTCTATCATCAGTTTGATACGGCATTCCTGAATCTTCACCCTGATTTTGTGAAAAGGTTCAATCAGTATCTGGACCCGGATAAGCAGGTCCAGACTTCCGGGCCGAATACGCTCAGCATAGAGTTGCGCATCTATGCCTTGATCTCCCTGGGAGTAACCGATAGTACCAGCATTGCCGATTTCCTCCATTATTCACCGCAGACGATCTACAATTACCGGTCAAAGATACGGCACAGTTCCTCCCTTCCCCAGAAAGACTTTGATGAAACGATCGAAAAGATGTATTATAGTTAGAGAGCAGGTTCATGGTTTGATGCGAGGAGTCTTTCCATCTCCAGACTCGCCCAAAGGAAGGGTCCGATACCTTTCGCGTCATTATCCCGGACGGGTTCGCTCATATAATATTTAAAACTCCCGTCACGCCTGTAGTCAGGCTTCCTGACGTATGGTCCGGGTCCTGGACCTAGTCCGCTGACTGCGCAACAGGAGGTCAGAGAAAGAGTCTTGTCCGGGTTCACCCGTATGAAATGGCGGAGAATACCCTGATATGCTTTTCTGCCGGCAATACGGGCTTTTTCCGGCAGATAGCCTTCGCGGAAACCTTTCAGGAGTGTATAGGCGAACATGCAAGAGGCCGTTGCCTCCAGATAATTGTCAGGAGCTTTCACATCCATGACATCATACCAGAGACCCGTTGTGGGATCCTGACAGCGCATTACGGCATCCATGACCTGTCGGTACATGGTGACGACGGAGTCACGGCGAGGAAACTCCGGTGGTATCTGTCCGAGACATTCCGTCAGCGCCATGGCGTACCATCCCAGCGCCCGTGCCCAGGTATGCTGGCTCTGTCCATTCTGTTTGTTAGCCCAGAACTGGCTATGGGTAGAATCCCAGGCATGTTTCCACAGGCCGGTCTCCGGATCATAAGTGCGCTTGCCGGTGACCAGTATCTGATGGATAGCATCGGCATAGATCTTTGCAGCCTTCCCCCTGCTCAGGTAGTCATGAGCGTAGGCTGTGTAGAAAGGCAGTCCCATGAAGATCCCGTCCAGCCATACCTGGTTGGCATAAATCGCCTTATGCCAGAACACCCCGTCAGGTGTCCGGGGCTGATGCTGGAGTTGTTTGAAAAATGTTTTCAAGGCTATGGCATTGCCCTTGCGGGGGAAGAGATCCTGCATGCGCAGGATATATTCTGCTGTCCTGACATTGTCAAGGTTAAAATCTTTGTACACATAACCTGTCACCCTTCCCTTATGGTCAATCATCTTTTCAGGATATTCTTTAAGGTAATGGATGATGGAGTCTCCTCCATATCGGAGGTAAGTATCCAGCATCCCTTCCTGTTCAATGCCCATGACATAACTCCATTTGGGTTTTGTGGAGAAATCCAGGAGATAAGGATGAGGAGTGCGCTTCATTTCAGAGTAAGTCATCCATTCGCTGTAGTGCCGGTAAGGCACTTCCCCTGTGTTCAGAATGAGTGAATTGTTGATGAAGAGGTGATCGAAGTGGATATTCCGGGTCTTTCCCGTGATCCTGACCGGGTCTTGTGTCACGCCGTCGAAGCGGCAGTTCCTGACGAGGACATCATAAACATTGACGATGCTGTCCAGGCCGTTGACCAGGATACCGTATTCGCTTTTCCCGCAAGTGACCTTCTCCATACTGATATGACGGACCACCGGCTCAAAACCACGATAGCAGTTTTCATCCGGTTCATAGTTGAGGTTGATTCTCATCACCGCCTCCTGGCATTGTCCGACAGTAATATTTCTCAGATGAATATTCTGGATTACCCCTCCCCGGCAGTTGTTGGTCTTGATACGCAGCACCCGTTGCAGATGCGGAGAGTCCATCTGGCAGTTTTCTGCATACACATTTTCGCAGCCACCGGAGACCTCACTGCCGATGACGATGCCGCCATGTCCGTCGGCCATTTTACAATTCCGGATGATGATGTTCCGGGAAGGCTGTCCCCACAACCGTCCGTCATTATTACGTCCGCTCTTGATAGCAATACAGTCATCTCCGGTATGAAAGAAACAGTTCTGTATGAGCACGCCGTCACACGCCTCAGGGTCACAGCCATCCCCGTTAGGGCCGTCATTATAGACCCGCACCCCGTCCACGGTAATGCTCTTGCTGAGGAGGGGATGGATGACCCAGAAGGGAGAGTTGAGGAGTTGGACACCCTGGATAAGAACCCGTTCACAACGGTTGAAATGGATCAGTTGAGGCCGTAGTCCTTGTCCCATACCGAATTTACGTTGATTGACGGGGATGTCATCCTCTCCCATCTTCTCAAGTCGAGCCCGTGAGCCCGCTCGCTGGTTCTCTCGAGTGATTCCTGGTTGATAGCCGAATCTGGGATTTCCCGTCCATTGCCACCAGGTCTGATTGTTCCCGCCCCCGTCGATCGTTCCATTGCCGGTAATGGCTACGTCCGTTGCCTGGAAAGCATAGATGCAAGGACTGTAATTCCAGCAGGCGAGGCCTTCCCAGGAGGTCAGGACCAGAGGGTAAAGTCCGGGGTCGAAGGCAAAATGGAGGGTAGCCCCCTTCTCAATGACCAGATTCACATGACTTCTGAGTCGGACTGCCCCCGTATTCCAGATCCCTTCAGGGACGACTACCCGTCCGCCACCTTTAGCCGCAATCAGGCTGATGGCCTTGTTGATGGCTTTCTGATTGATGGCAGCCGGGGCATCTGTCCTGGCACCGAAAGCAGTAATAGAGAGGCTGCGTGAAGGAATTGCCGGGAGATGAATCTGATGTTCAATCTGCCGGTATTCATTTTCATCCCATGCCTGGGCGTGCACGTACAACGGAAGCAGCACGGCACATAGTAACAGAATCTTGATGTGCTTCATGATTTGTAAATGTTTTCAGATCTTACCGGAGGAGCATAGTGCATCTCTTTTTTCAGAGGACTGACTTGTCCGGAATTCGTCTTTAGTAGTTTGTTAGTTTAAAGGTAAACCCTTTCATCTTGGCCCAAATATACAAAATAATTTTAAAAAAATGGATGAATAATGAGAAAATGATCACTTTTAAACAAAAATATTTGGAAGTACAGGAGATAACAATTATATTTGTCATACGTTTTTTAGATTTCGCGAATTTTAGCGAAATCGTTATTCGAGGTTGGCTGCACCCTGCGCCAACCTCCTTTTTTGGTTCAAATAATATTGTTGTTTTTTTAACGATAAGAAAGAATCATAGTCACTGATTCTCACGACGATAGCCAATTGTGACCGATATGGTGCATT
>DHOX01000019.1:25433-33175 GCA_002409785.1 Prevotella sp. UBA5379
CATTATGGTACCCCAAAATGGTTCATATTGCTTCCCCATGACTATACCGTCCTGAATCAGGCGTCAAGGTTCCCCTTTTTTGTCATAAATATTGGTGATATAAAAAACATTTCTTATCTTTGCTGTACAATACTATAAAAACGATGCGGCTCATCAAGGGACAAAAATTGTTTCTGCCTCATCGGTTGATGCTGTGACCATCTGATAATAATTTTATAAATCTATGAAAACACCAGTTTTATGGGGATGCTGTCTGATCAGCGTTCTCCTCCTTTCATCTTGTGAGAAACCGAATCTTTCTGATAAAGACCGGTCTGAAAAAAACGATACGGCAGAAGTGGATCCTCCAGATACCACGAATGTGCCGGGCGGGACGACAGACACTACGGTGGTTGTCCCTAAGGACCCTGATGAGAATGGTGGAAGTGAGCCGTCTTCAGGCGGTGACCAGACTACCTTTCAGACCGGTGATACGGTCACCGTGAACCAGTTTATTAAGTGCAAGATCAACGGTGGTGTCTATGTGCATGGGTACATTGTGGGTTGTGCTTATAAAAAACGGGTATATCTCTCGCCGGGCAACTTCACGGGGAAGACCTCCGTACTTCTGGCCAGTTGTCCTGGAGAGAAAGATACCGATAAGATGATCGCTGTGGCCCTGAAAGGCAAATATATCAAGAGTGACGTGAACCTGGTGGACCATCCTGAAAACTATGGCAAGGTTCTGATGGTGTTTGGGTACAGGGGACTCTATATGGGATTCCTGGGGATTACGGACGGATATGACTACAGCCTGCATTGAAAACGATGATTCTTTCAATCGTGAAAGAGAGAAGAGGCAACCACGCGGGATCTTTGTAAATCTTCAAAATATCCGTTTGAAATTTGGTCAAAATGGAAAAAACTCCTATATTTGCAGTAATATCTTGGTATCTGAAGACCAATCCATTGAGAAAAGAAAATCTAAAGTCATATTAACGTTGGACCAAAGCCAATCAACGATGAAGAACCTCGAAGACATGAGTGACGAAGAGCTGGCGATGTCTTACATTGCAGGAAATAATAGAGCTTTCGATTTGTTGCTTTCACGCAATCAGTCGAATCTTTTCTCCTATATTCTGCTGTTAGTAGGAGACCAGGACATTGCAAATGATGTTTTTCAGGAAACTTTTGTCAAGGTGATCCGGAAGTTGCATGAGGGTAAATATTCATCCTCGGGAAAGTTTGGTGCCTGGTGCATAAGGATTGCACATAACGTGATCATAGACTGGTACCGCAGGAAGAAGACGCGGAAGATCGTAGAAACGCCGGGAGGGTATGATTTTTCCAATTTCGTGGGGGACACGATGGTTTCCGACAACATAGAGAATGATATGGTTCATCATCAGGTGATGCATGACATCAGAAGCATGATCGAACTCCTGCCCCCTTCCCAACGGGAGGTGGTCTTCTTGCGCTATTATCAGAAACTGACTTTCAAGCAGATCTCTATCCTTACGAATGTCAGCATCAATACCAGTCTGGGGCGCATGCGATATGCTCTGGTAAATCTGAGGAAGATGATCAGAGAGCACCATCTGGAACTCCAGCTGAAGTGATCCATCAGGTTACATACCGGTTCTATCGTGAAATGTGCTGTCGTTTTACCGATGTGATCTGCCGGATTAAAATTCTTTTTCAGTATCCGGTCTTAGTGCTTTCAGGTTGTGAATGATGCGGGCAGGATCAGCATTCCTGAATATATAGCTCCCGCTGACGAGGATATTCACTCCCGCATTGACCAGCAAGGGAGCTGTTGCAGCCGAGACTCCACCGTCAACTTCTATGAGAGCATGACTATTAGACATTTCGATCAAGTGTTTTAGCCTGACAACTTTCTTCAGGGTGTTTCCGATGAATTTCTGTCCTCCGAATCCCGGGTTGACTCCCATGAGAAGAACCATGTCCACATCTCCGACAATATCTTCGAGCATTTCCACAGGCGTAGCCGGGTTCAGTGTCACGCCAGCTTTCATTCCGGCAGTATGAATCTGCTGGACGATGCGGCTCAGGTGTGTGCAGGCTTCATAATGTACATTCATCATCATTGCGCCGGCGTCAGCAGTCTGCTGGATATAATGCTCTGGATGCACGATCATGTAATGTACGTCAAGGGGTTTTCTGCAGATGCTGCTTACTGCCTTGATGACAGGGAATCCGAAAGAGATATTCGGCACGAAGACACCGTCCATGACATCCATGTGCAGCCAGTCAGCCTCACTGCGGTTAATCATTTCTACTTCCCCTTTCAGGTTGAGAAAGTTTGCTGAGAGAAGGGAGGGAGATACCATTGTTTTCATTTCATTTCTTCTTTGGGAATAACAGGTTAGCTCAGTTTAGACAGGAAATCACATTCCGGCCGTTTAAACTGATCCGATGATAAGTATAGGCGATTTGCCGGATCAGGTTTAATGTCTTTTCGGAAGGATTTGGCCCTTCTTGCTGTTCTTTCAGGGCATCTTCGGGTATTGACGTTTTCATAAGCATTTCCTTTCATTCATGTACTATATGTATTAAACGGGAGTGAACGGAACATTATTATCCTGGGAGAAAGATTAAGTGCCGGGGACAGGCATGAACGACAGAAATGGAAAGCGCCAGCAGGGAGAAAGGGGAGACAACGGGTTTATGAAAGTCATATATAATAAGGTGAACTGTAACCGGAAGGCATGATAATATGAAAAAAGTTATATTTATTGGTAATTTTTCTTCCAAATTGTTGGCGGTGTGAAATAAAAGTAATATATTTGCAGACAATAAAGTCAGTCCATAGAGTGAAGCGGGATCATGAAGATGACAAGTGGAACGAAATGGCAAAATCAGAAAAACAGGAAGAAAATGAAGAAGTCTATTCTATCTTTAGCATGGTGGTGGCGTAACTCAAGATCAAATCAGTCGTGAGTCGAGTCGCCGTGTGGAAATCTTCCAAGAAATAAAAAAGGCCTGTCGTTCTTACGACAGGCCTTTTTTCGTTTCTGGCCTTCTCCGGAAAGCATAAAGAACGGGAAGGCAGTTCAGGAGGGATAAAATGAAAGATTTCTGGGATGAGTGGAAAAAAATATTAATCATCAAAATAATGGAGAACTGTACAATGGAAATGAAAGACATTTTAAGCAAGATGCTCAATCACGAGGAGCTGACTCGTGAGGAGACCAAGAACATTATTATCGGCATCACCAAAGGAACCTATCCTGAAGTCCAGATAGCCGCTTTGCTCACCGGGCTGCAGATGCGTGGGGTGAGTGTAGATGAACTGCTCGGCTTCCGGGATGGCATCCTGGCCACAGGTGTTCCCGTCAAACTGGATTGTGACCGCTATGTGGATGTGGTCGGTACAGGGGGAGACCAGAAAAATACATTTAATATCTCTACAACATCTTGTTTCGTCATTGCCGGTGCAGGATATAAGGTGGCCAAACATGGTAACTTCGCGGCTACTTCTGTGAGTGGCGCTTCTAATGTGATCAAAAATCATGGAATCGTCTTTACGGCTGACAGCGGCAAACTCAACCGGAGTCTGAAGGAGGCAGGGATCGTCTACCTTCATGCCCAACTCTTTGCCAAGGCTATGAAATTTGTGGGTCCGCTGCGTAAGGCTCTGCAATTTCCGACAGTATTCAATCTGCTCGGTCCACTTGTGAATCCGAGTCAGCCGAAATGCCAGGTCCTGGGAGTGGCTAATCTGGATCAGATGCGCCTTTACCAGCAGGTTTACCAGAAGTTGGGGATAGATTTTGCCATTGTTAACAGTATCGATAACTACGATGAAATCAGTCTGACCGGTGATTTCAAGGTTGCCACCAATCACTATGAGAAAGTGTTCAAGCCTGCTGATTTCGGTTTTGAACTGACCAAACCTGAAGAACTGGTTGCAGGTGCAACGCAGGAAGAGGCTGCTCAGATCTTTGATCATGTCCTGGAAAACAAGGCCCTGCCAGGGCAGAAGAATGTGGTCATCATCAATGCTGCCTTTGGTATCCAGACCCTGGAGAGAGGGAAGAAGGGCATTGCCGAGTGCATAGAGATTGCCCGTGACAGTATTGAGAGCGGCAAGGCTCTTGCCGCCTTCCGGAAGTTTAAAGAACTCAATCAGTGATCATTTTCAACTCTTGAGATATGAGTGATATTTTAGAAGAGATCGTGGCACATAAGCGGCAGGAAGTGGAGGAATTCAAGAAATTTGTGACCCCGGCGAACCTTTATAATATGGTGGAGCAGAGGATGCCGGAAATAGAGAAATATGCCGGTCCTGCCACTTCCATGCGAAGGGCATTGATGGAGTCGAAAACCGGGATCATCAGTGAGTTCAAGCGTAAGTCCCCCAGTAAGGGCTGGATCCACCGTGATGCGAAGCCGGCAGAGGTGACGATTGCCTATCAGAATAACGGGGCATCGGCATTGAGTGTTCTCACCGATATGGAATATTTCGGGGGGGATGATGAGTTTATCCGTCAGGCCAGGGCCGTAGGAGTGACCATTCCCATCCTTTATAAAAATTTTATCGTGGATGAATACCAACTCTTCCAGGCGCGTCTCTGTGGCGCTTCTGCGGTATTGCTTATTGCTGCTGACCTGAAAAAAGAGGAATGCAGGACATTGCTGCATACTGCTCATGAACTGGGACTGGAGGTGTTGCTGGAGATGCACCGGAAACAGGATTTTGACTATGTCGATCTGGAGCCGGATATGTATGGGATCAACAATCGCCACCTCGGAACGTTCCATACGGACGTGAAGAATAGTTTCAAACTGGTGAAGCATCTTCCTGTCCAAGGTTGTAAAATCAGTGAGAGTGGCATCCAGGATGCCGGAACCGTTAGGCGTCTCCGTGAGATTGGTTTCAACGGTTTCCTGATGGGAGAATGCTTCATGAAAGAGGCTGACCCCGGAAGGGCATTAGGAGATTTTATCGCACAGTGTTGAATGGACAGGGGTGTCTTTAATCAGAAGGTCGGATGAATAAATTAAAAATAAAAGTTTGTGGCATGCGTGATGCGGAGAATATCCGCGCCGTGGCCCAGTTGGATATTGATCTTATGGGATTCGTCTTTTTTCCGAAAAGTCCGCGGTATGTACTGGAGGACCCGGGGTTCGCGGAGAGGATGCAGCTTAAGACTATGGGCGGGACCTGCAGGATGCCTGAGAAGGTAGGGGTATTCGTCGATGAAATGCCTCAAAATATCATTACTGCTGCTTATTACTATGGCCTCCACGTTATCCAGTTGCATGGAAAAGAGACACGTGAGTTTTGTGAGAACCTGAGGCTTACCCTTGATCCGGACATCTGTCCTGGTGTGAAGATCATCAAGGCTTTGTCCATCAAGGAACCGTCAAATGTAGACCGTTATAAGGCCTATGAAGGAGCGGTCGACAGTTTCCTTTTTGATACACGATGTCCTACTGCCGGAGGAAGCGGCAAACAGTTTGACTGGTCTGTTTTGGACCGTTATGATGGAGATACCCCTTTTTTCCTCAGTGGAGGGATAGGACCAGATGATGTCGCAAGAGTCAAGTCTTTCAGTCATCCGAGACTTGCCGGCATTGATCTGAACAGCCGTTTTGAAATCTCTCCGGCTTTAAAGGACGTGGAGAAGTTACGTGCTTTCATCCGTCATATCCGAGGTTGATCATCGTCAGCCCGGAGGAACCCCGACGAGTGGTCAGGGGAAAGAATGTGAATTTTAAAATCTAAGAAATATGAACAGGATTAATAAATTGTTTCAAGACAGAGGAGACCGGAAATTGCTCTCCTTGTATTTCTGTGCCGGTTGCCCGAAACTGGATATGACCGGAGAGGTCATCCTGACCTTGCAACGCCGGGGCATCGACATGATAGAAGTGGGGATACCCTTCAGTGATCCGCTCGCCGATGGTCCTGTCATTCAGTCAGCAGGGACGGTAGCCTTGAAGAATGGAATGACACTGAAAAAACTCTTCGGGCAGTTGAAAGCCATCAAGGATCAGGTAAAGATACCCCTGGTCATGATGGGATACCTCAACGTTATCATGCATTATGGTTTCGAGAATTTTTTCAAGAGTTGTGTGGAATGTGGTGTCAGCGGCTGCATTATCCCGGATCTACCATTCAAGGATTATATGGAAGATGTCAAACCGATCGCTGACCGGTATGATGTACGGGTCATCATGATGATTTCTCCGGAGACCAGTACAGATCGGATCCGTTTCATTGATGACCATACTGAAGGGTTCATCTATATGGTTTCCAGTGCGAGCATCACCGGAGCCCAGAGCAGTTTCGGAGATGCCAAACTGGCTTATTTCAACCGGATCAATATGATGGACCTGAAGAATCCGCGCATGATCGGATTCGGTATCAGCAATAAACAGACTCTGGAAAGTGCGCAGAACAATGCCGCCGGTGCAATCATCGGGTCCAAATTCGTGACCCTGCTCAATGATACCGGTGATCCGGACCAGGCAATGGATCAGTTATATGATGCTTTGAAACATTAATAAAGAAGACGATTATGGTAAAGAAATATCAAGTTGATGAGAATGGTTTCTTCGGCAGATTCGGAGGAGCCTATGTGCCGGAGATCCTGTATAAGTGTGTGACCGACCTGCAGAAAGCCTACCGGCCCATTATGGAGAGTGAGGAATTCAAGAAAGAATATGAAGTCCTGCTGAAAGACTACGTAGGACGCCCTTCACCTCTTTATTATGCCAGACGCATGAGTGAGAAATATGGTTGCCAGCTTTACCTCAAGCGTGAGGACCTTAACCATACCGGGGCTCATAAGATCAATAATACGGTCGGCCAGATTCTCCTGGCTCGTAAGATGGGGAAGACGCGTGTGATCGCTGAGACCGGTGCCGGCCAGCATGGCGTAGCCACGGCCACGGTCTGTGCCCTGATGAACATGAAGTGTGAGATCTTCATGGGGAAGACAGATGTAGAGCGTCAGCATACGAATGTAGAGAGGATGAAGATGCTCGGAGCCCAGGTACATCCCGTGACTACAGGGAACATGACCCTGAGTGATGCCTGTTCTGCCGCTATCCGTGACTGGTGCTGCAATCCCGAAGATACCTATTATCTGGTAGGCTCTACGATGGGCCCACATCCGTATCCTGATATTGTGGCAAAGATGCAGAGCGTCATCAGTGAGGAGATCAAATGGCAGTTGCAGGAGAAGATCGGCCGGGATTATCCGGACTATCTGATTGCCTGCATCGGAGGTGGGTCGAATGCTGCCGGCACCATCTATCATTATATTGATGACGACCGCGTGAAGATCGTGCTTGCCGAAGCGGGTGGCAAGGGAGTAGACACCCCCTATACGGCAGCAACGATCCACTGTGGCAGTGAAGGGATCATCCACGGGGCTCGTACGCTCGTGATGCAGACGGATGATGGTCAGATAGAAGAGGCTTTTACGATCAGTGCAGGTCTGGACTATCCGGGTATCGGTCCTATGCATGCTGACCTGGCAAAGAAGGGCCGGGAAAAGGTGCTTGCCATCAATGATGATGAGGCTATCTATGCAGGGTATGAACTGACCCGTATGGAAGGCATTATCCCGGCCATTGAGAGTGCCCATGCTCTGGCAACCTTGAAAAAACTGACCTTCAAGTCGGATGACGTGGTCGTGCTCACCGTGAGCGGTCGTGGTGACAAGGATGTCGAGACCTACCTGAAGAACAAGGCCATGGCAAAGGAATATGGAAATTTTTAACGGAAA
>DHOX01000019.1:33478-38188 GCA_002409785.1 Prevotella sp. UBA5379
GATCTTTATCCACAGTCTGCACTCATGGAGAGTTCCGACTATCATGGCCGGGAGAACAGTCGCTCTTTCATCGGCATTCATCCTGTAGCGAGCATTGCGGTCGGTCACGGCCGGGTAGAGATGACTTTTCCGGATGGCACGAAGGAAGTACGGGGAATTCCTGGATATGATGGCCCGGAACCGGAGGATAAGGATAGGGAAAAGAAAGCTGCTGAGAACGCACGTACGTTAAAAGATCTGCCTAAAGAGACAATCGCCAAGGCTTTCGATGATTTCCTGGGGTGTATCAAGGTTGAAGGTGAGGGCAGTCATTTCTGTGGCGTGTATGGGTATACGGCTTTCAATGCGGTACGCTATTTCGAGAATATCCCTGTCAAGGATACGACGATGATGAAGAATGACGCACCTGACATCCTTTATATCTTTTATGAGAACGTCATCGTTTTCGATCATTTTAATAATCAGATGGAGATGATAGCCCTGGTGGAGGAGAATAAGCCTGCTGACGAAGGAAAGGTGCGTCTCGGACAACTCATGAGAGGGATCAATAAGGCTTCTGTGAAACCATACGACTTTCATCCGGTGGGTGAATATTACAGTACACTGACGGATGAGCAGCATAAAGCGAATATCCGCCGTTGTGTGGCTCACTGTCTGCGCGGGGATGTCTTCCAGATCGTGATCTCACGTCGTTTCTGCCAGAAATATGAAGGGGATGATTTTAAACTCTATCGGGCTTTGAGATCCGTCAACCCTTCACCTTATCTGTTTTATTTCGATTTCGGAGGGTTCCGGATATTCGGCTCTTCACCTGAGACCCATAACCGTGTGGAAGGGAACATGGCTTATATTGACCCTATTGCCGGAACGACGAGACGTACGGGTGATCCGGAAAAAGACCATCAGGCAGCCGAATTCCTGCGGACGGATCCTAAGGAGAATGCTGAGCATGTCATGCTGGTCGATCTGGCCAGGAATGACCTGTCTCGTAATTGTCATCGGGTGAAGGTTGATTTCTATAAGGACCTGCAGTATTATAGTCATGTCATTCATCTGGTGAGCCGCGTGAGTGGCATACTTGAAAAGAAAGCAGATTCTATCCGGGAGTTTTTCGATACTTTTCCCGCAGGAACACTTAGTGGAGCACCGAAGGTGCGCGCTATGCAGATTATCAGTGAACTGGAACCGCATAACCGTGGCGCATACGGAGGATGTATCGGATATATCGGACTTAACGGAGACTTGAACCAGGCGATCGTGATCCGTACGTTTATCAGTCGTAATAATGAACTCTGGTTCCAGGCTGGCAGTGGTATTGTGGCAAAGAGTAACGATCAATACGAACTTAATGAGAGCAATAACAAACTTGCAGCCTTAGTCAAAGCGATCCATATTGCGGAAAAATTGTAAATTGCTGATTCTTTATCCGTTAACCTGATTCTTGCATGATCCGGTATCGGATAAAGTCTTTTATTCGTTAGAAAAATGAAAGTAGTTATTATTGATAATTATGATTCCTTTACCTATAATCTGGCCCATCTGGTAAAGGAACTGGGGGCTGAGTGTACGGTATGGAGAAATGACCAGTTCGCTCTGGACCAACTGGAACCTTTTGATAAGATCATCCTCAGTCCCGGACCGGGTATTCCTTCCGAAGCCGGTTTGCTGCTGAAGGTCATCACTGCCTATGCGGGAAAGAAACCCATGCTGGGGGTATGTCTCGGTCACCAGGCCATAGCAGAAGCTTTTGGAGGCCAACTAGTCAATCTTAAAGAAGTCTATCACGGAGTGGCGACACCCTGCACACTGCTTGGCAATGACCCGATATTTGAAGGGCTGCCACGCAGGATAGAGGTGGGACGCTATCACAGTTGGGTGGTAGACCGCCAGGGGTTCCCTGACTGTCTTGAAATTACGGCTGAGAGTGATGATGGGAATATCATGGGATTGAAGCATAAGTCATACGCTATCCATGGTATCCAGTTTCACCCTGAAAGTGTGCTGACCCCCCAGGGAAAGGCCATCATGAGCAACTGGCTCAAACTTTAGGAGAACGCCTCTTATTCAAAAAATAGAAGGGAGAAATCTCTTTCCCCGCTCCAGTCTTCATCACAGGATATTAGAGAACGTTACCGGTAATCAGGACCTTCGACTGATCAAGAATCAGCGAAGGCCTTTTTTTGGAATCTATCCGTTCTTTCAATAGGTTAGCCTTTCCTCTCAATCAGACTTATCAAAGGACTTGTGCAAGAACTTTAACAGAGAAGATTGACAACGGGTTTATCCCGCCGTATTTTTGCGACTGTCAATGGAACCGATCCCTCAGAACATAGAAGTTGCTGAAGGTCGGACGGATGAAAAAGAGAACAGTGCACTGATCATTTCACATATTGTTTAACCTTTAAAACCTTAATTTATTATGGCAGTAACTTACAAACTTTGTCAAGCACAAAACAAGAAAATTCCGGCAGTGGATGGAAGATGGTATGCACGTCCGATCATTGTAGGTGTCTTGAATACGGATGATTTGGCCAGCCATATTCAGAAACGTTGTACGGTCACCCTTCCGGATATTCTGGCCGTAATATCAGCTTTGGTTGATGAGATTACGGAATGGGCTGCTTGACGGCCACTGTATCAAAATTGACCGTCTTGGATCTTTCAGGGTCGGCATTAAGAGCAAGAGTGTGGCTGTGGTAAAGGACTTCTCTGCCCAGAAAAATATCCTGTCTGCTCATGTGATCTTCCATCCTGTATATACGATTTCCAACAAGAAGTATATTGACCCCTTGCTGGATGGTTGTAAATATCAGGAGATGAAAGGGTATGCCAAACCTGTAAAGAAGGGTGGTACGGCTACTCCTGCCGCGTGATGAATGACCACTGATCTCTCTTCTACTGGTGCCGGGCTGAAAGGCCCGCACCTTTATCGTTACATGCAGTTTGAATGATTAAAAAAGATAAAAGAAAATGCAACTTACGGAATTAAAACTTGTCTTGAAAATTGTTGTCACCGTCATTTCTGCTATATTGGGTGTGTTGGCAGGAACAGAAGATGCAAAAAAATAAGAGCTGTGCGGATGCCCCCGGGAAATGTATAACTGAATGATTGATTGATCGATATGGAAAGAAGTTGAGAGTTGGTTTCCGCCACCTCTGGACTTCTTTCTTTTTATTTCTCCTTTCCTTTTTTTATCTTGAGTGAGAACACAAAAGGTGGCTCAAAATTTTGAGTTTAACGAAAAATCAATTATCTTTGTGCGAATTTATTTTTAGGAGCCAGGTGTAAAGATTATTTTTGTTAGCATAAAGAAGTATAAAAAGATGAAACAGGAAGACGATATTAAGAATGCTGTAGAATGTATGCGCAAGGGCGGTGTGATTCTCTATCCGACGGATACAGTCTGGGGGATAGGTTGTGATGCAACCAATGCGGATGCCGTAGCCAAGGTGTATGCCATCAAGCATCGTGATGATTCGAAGGCTCTGATTTGCCTGGTGGACAGTGATGACAGACTACAGCGTTATATCAGGAATATACCTGCTGTGGCATGGGATCTTTTTGATACTATCGCGGAGGGGGGAAAGCCGACCACCGTGATTCTGGACAATGCTGTCAATCTGGCTGCTAATCTGATTGCTGATGATGGCTCCATCGCTATGAGGATCACGAAAGAGGCCTTCTCTCATGCGCTGTGTTACAGGATGGAGAAACCTATCGTGAGTACGAGTGCGAATATCAGCGGGCAACCTGCCGCTGCCAACTATTGTGATATTGATCCAGATCTTCTCCAGACCGTAGATTATGTCTGTGAAAGCCGTCGCCAGGAGCATAAGCCACATACACCAAGCAGCATCATCAAACTCTCAGAAGACGGAAAGGTCTGTATTATCAGAAAATAATCCGATTAAATATACAGGAGACAAGGATTTATATGGATAAGAAAGACTTACGTATTGTCTTTATGGGGACACCGGAATTTGCAGTAGGGACGCTGCAAAGTCTTGTGGAAGAAGGTTATCCGGTCGTTGCGGTGGTAACTGGTCCGGACAGGCCCGTGGGACGGCATCAGGACCGGCTTCAGGCGCCAGCTGTAAAAGTTTATGCCGAGGCTCATCATCTTCCTGTCCTGCAGCCAGAGAAGTTGAAAAACCCGGAGTTCCTGGGTCAGCTGGCTGCTTTCAATGCCAATCTGCAGATCGTGGTGGCTTTTCGTATGCTTCCGGAAGAGGTGTGGGCGATGCCCGAATATGGCACTTTCAATGTCCATGCCGCTCTATTACCTCAGTACCGTGGCGCTGCGCCAATAAACTGGGCCGTCATCAATGGAGAGACAGAAACAGGGGTTACCACTTTCTTCATCGACAAGAAAATTGATACAGGCCGTATCATCCTTCAGAAACATCTTCCTATTGGTGTGGATGATAATGTGGAAAAAGTCTACGACGGACTGGAAAAACTTGGTGCTGAGACGGCTCTTGAAACCATTCAGAAAATTTTGCGTGGTAACGGAAAAGCCGAAAGTATTCCTCAAAGTGAGATGCTGAAAACAGTCGGACCGCTAAAAGCTGCTCCGAAGATCCATAAGGACACCTGTCGGATTGACTGGCATCAGACGGCAAAGCACATCCATGATTTTGTCCGTGGATTGTCTCCCGTGCCTGGAGCCTGGACGACAGTGGATGGCCAGATGATGAAAATCTTCCAGG
>DHOX01000019.1:38456-43310 GCA_002409785.1 Prevotella sp. UBA5379
GAGTTGCAGCCGGCAGGCAAACGGAGAATGAATGCAGCAGATTTCGTCAACGGCAACCGTCAACTTTCGCAGGTCGCAAAATAGAGTGGAAGGAGAATGATCCTTACACTCTGCGGAGTTGATAACAAACATAAGTAAATAATTTTGAACTCTAAAAGATTAACTTTAGTTTTGTCTTTTAATAAAAGGTATAACCAATGGTCGTGAAGCAGGTTTTACAGCCAAGATCATTATTTGAAAACATTGTGGACTGGACTCAGCAGCATTTGTCTGATCGGCAGATGATGGTAGCTCTTTCCTTCGTAGTAGGTTTTCTGGCTGCGGTGGCTACTTTTATCTTGCATTGGATCATCAGACAGATACAGTTGCTTCTCACAGAAGGATTCCAGACAGGAGGATCAAATTGGCTTTATCTGATCTTTCCTATTGTCGGCATAGCCTTGACTGTACTGTTCGTGAAATATGTCGTGAGGGATAATATCTCTCACGGTATCACCCGTGTTCTCTATGCTCTGGCAACAAAACGCTCCCGATTAAAAGTTCATAACTGCTGGACAAGTGTGATCGCTTCCAGTATTACTATTGGTTTTGGAGGATCAGTAGGAGGGGAAGCCCCGATCGTCCTCACCGGTTCAGCCATCGGTTCGAACCTTGGGCAACTTTTCAAACGGGATAACAAGACGCTGATGGTACTTGTGGGTTGTGGAGCCTCCGCAGGTATTTCCGCGATCTTTAAAGCCCCGATTGCCGGTCTGGTCTTCACGCTGGAGATTCTGATGGTGGACCTGACCATGGCTTCACTTTTACCTATCCTGATTTCAAGTGTTACAGCTACGGTATTCTCCTATATCTTCACAGGCCAGAAACCTCTGTTTAGTTTTGTGTTATCCTCGGCATGGGGCGTACAACGGATTCCTGCCTGTATCCTTTTAGGGGTCTGTTGTGGATTGATAAGTCTTTATTTCATCCGGTCACTGGGGTTTTGTGAGAAAGTGTTTGCAAAGTTGTCTGACCGTCCGCTGGCCAAACTGATTCTGGGAGGGGTGTCGTTGAGTGGCCTCATCTTTTTCTTCCCCTCACTTTATGGAGAAGGATATTCTGCCGTTAATGTCCTGTTGAGTGGTCATTCGATGGCAGACTGGGGGCAGGTGATGAATGGCAGTGTCTTCGCCGGACATCAGAGTTTGCTATTACTGTATGTCGCTCTGGTTACTTTCAGCAAGACATTTGCCACGTCAGCCACTACCGGATCAGGTGGTTGTGGCGGAACTTTCGCTCCGGCTTTGTTCGTCGGCGGCTTCGGAGGATTCCTGTTCTCCCGTTTATGGAATCTGGAGCAATTTGGGGTTTACATTCCGGAAAATAATTATACCTTACTGGGTATGGCTGGTGTGATGACGGGCGTCATGCATGCACCTCTCACCGGAATTTTCCTGATAGCTGAACTTACGCGAGGTTATGATTTATTTATGCCATTAATGATTGTCTGTATCAGCAGTTATCTGACCACAAATATTTTTGAGACTAATAGCATCTATGCTCTTCGTCTGGCAAGAGAAGGAAAACTCTTGACCCACCATACCGACCATTCTGCTTTGACACTGATGAACATGGATGAATTGATCGAAAAAGACTATCACCCCGTGAGTCCTGATCTGTCAATGGGGGAACTGGTGCAGGAAATCAGCAGGAGCAATAACAATTTTATTCCGGTGCTTGATGATGGAGATAAGTTGCTGGGGGTTATTGATATTACGAGAATCCGTCACATTATTTTCAGGACAGAACTTTACAACAAGTTTACTGTACGGCAACTGATGATCCAGCCGAGTGCCCGTTTACTCTACAATGAGTCCATGCGGGAAGTGATGAGAGAATTTGATGCGACAGATGCTGCACAGCTACCGGTCATAGACGTTAACAATCGCCTGATGGGATATATCAGCAGGACGAAGATGCTGGCAGATTACCGGCAGGTGATTGCAGATATGAGTTCTGAATAAGGGTGATTCATTTGATGACGGTGCAGAGGTTTATTACATCATCTTCAAATGTGTTTTTGTTCTTGGCTTTAGCCTTAACGGCAGAACGGTAATTATAAATAGTTTGAGGTGAATAGAAAAGCAGAGAAGCAATTTCTGAACTTTCTTTTACACCTAAGCGGATAAGAGCATAGATACGTTGCTCCGGAGTCATGGCATGAGGATGTTTTGTCTTTCCTGTCTGAGGGACCTCCAGGAGATTGTTGAATTCTTCAATGAATGTAGGATAAAGGTCCAGAAAAGCTTTGTCAAATCTGGTTATGAACGTGGCAGCATCCTCTTCTGACAGCCGTGATGAAGAGATGTTGCTGAGGAGTTCATTTACCTGATGTGCCTTGATCTTGCGTCTTACCAGATTTTTGTATTTGTTTAATCTGTCGATGTATTTAGCACAGAGGTCAATGTAAAGTTTGGCCAATCCTTCCCGTTTATGATTCGTGTCGAGCAATGCAGCATTGAGGATGTTCAGGCGGGCATTAAGTTGGGTAAGTTGATCGTTGTTCTCTGACAGTTGTTTGCGTCTTAAAGTTAGTTGCTTGTTCTGACGGAAGATGAAGGTGAGGGATACCAGGCTGATGATGATAAGCAGGGAAATCAGGAAGAGAGCTGATTTCAGTTTCTTATTATTCGTTTTTATCATGTTCTCATAGGCAGACACAATAGTGGGCAGTTTTTGGGATATTTCCAGGATGCGGAGTCGGTTGTTATAAAATTTCGCATCTTCAAGGGCTATACTGATATATCTGTCAGCACGGGCAATATTGTCTTTTCCCCCCTCGAAAAGAAGTGTGGCCAATTCTTGTAAGGCGAGATTCTCACGAGTGCTGCAAAGGACATCACTGATACTGGCTTTGATCAGATAATCCTCATATCGCCTAAGATCATTGTGATTCTTGTAGTTGTTGGCAATGGCAAAACAAGCCATGGCATAATAGCGTGAAGCTTTTTTTTGTTCGTGGAGAGTCTTGAAATAATATTTGAGAGCCAGCCGGTCGTCAGGCTTTGCATAGATGTAGTATTCTCCGTGATAAAAATTGTATTCAGGCATATCACGGGTCAGGTATTTCATCGCCTTGCGGAGGCAGGACGCCGCAAGGGAACGGTATAAAGGTTTATAATATTTGTCATTACAATAATCACTTCGATAAGAATATAGGGTGAAGTAAGTCGTATAATACTGAAAGCGCAGTTCTTTATCAATATTGCTGATGTCTATGGAGTCCAGCATTGAGGCTGCTTCACTGTAGAGTCCTCCGATAGAAAAAAGTCGGGCCTTATAAATTAGGTTCAGTGCCGTGTGATAATGGTTATGAATTTGTCTTGAAAGGCAGAGAGCCTTGTCTACATATAACTGTGCGGAATCAAATTTGTAGACATAATATTCTTGATACAGCAATTCGTAAATTTTCAGTCTTTCTTCCTTTGAACTATATTTCACGATACAATCTTTGAGAATACTGATATGCTGTTCCTTGGCATTATCATATTCTTTCCGATGAGAGAGGATGTCATCAAGATGTGGTAGACTTTCCTGGTTTACAGCCATGACCGGAAGGGTGATCAGCAGGTTGAGCAATAAGGATAAAACGGTTATTTTCATTTCTTTGAAAGGTTTTCTGCAAATATAAGAAAAAATTATATAATTGCCTTTATCTACTTCTATTTTTTTTATTGCTGTAATAAATCATTATAAATCAAATGATTATACTTTATATCAGATATTATTTTCTACTTCTATTCTACTTTCAAGGGTAATCAGATGAATTAAGGACTAATTTTGTAACCGAAACCTAAAAATATGTAAACATATCTTTATTATGAACATCTTCAAACAATTTGTGAAAAGAATTCTGTTCTGTACAGTCGGCTTTCTGATACCTCTAAGTCTTCTTGCCCAGAATATCAAGGTTCATGGAATCGTCAAGGACGAAACCGGAGAACCTGTCATTGGAGCATCCGTTATCCAGAAAGGTACTACAAATGCAGCAGTCACTGATCTAGACGGCAACTTCACTATAAGTGTTCCTGCCAGCAGTACACTTTCAATATCTTATTTAGGATATAATACGAAAGACGTTGCAGTCAATGGAAATCAGACCCTTTCCATCAACCTTGCCCAGAAGAGCAAACAGTTGAATGAAGTAGTGGTAATTGGCTATGGAACCATGCGGAAGAGTGACCTGACAGGTGCCATAGGATCAGTTGATGGCAAGAGCCTGAGGGATCAGCCGGTCTCGAATATCGGTGAAGCCCTGCAAGGTAAGGTGGCCGGTCTTCAAGTCGTGGATGCGGGCAAACCCGGTGACAATGTGTCCATTAAAATCAGAGGACTTGGTTCTATCAATAATTGTGATCCTCTTGTGGTCATAGACGGAGTTCCTACAGACCTGGGACTGAATAATCTGAATATGGCTGATGTGGAGCGTCTGGATGTGTTGAAAGATGCATCCGCGACAGCTATTTACGGGTCTCGTGGAGCTAATGGCGTAATTATGATCACTACAAAGAAAGGGAAAGCCGGTGAAGGCAGACTTTCTTTGAGTATGAACGGTTCATTTCAGAATGCCACGAAAAAGCCATCACTGCTTAATGCTTCTCAATATGCGGCATTGAGCAACGAGATGATGGCTGCAGCCGGTTATGAAGAGAATCCTCTATGGACTGACCCTTCTTCGCTTGGAAAAGGTACAGACTGGGTCGATGAAGTCTTCCGTACCGGATATATGCAGAATTATACATTAAGTTATTCCGGAGGATCGGATAAGGCCCATTATTATATATCCGGAGGGTATCTGAATCAGACCGGAACAGT
>DHOX01000030.1:0-25316 GCA_002409785.1 Prevotella sp. UBA5379
GGAATGAGATAGTGCCAGGCTACTTTGTCGATCAACCGGTGTTCGCCATGAAAACGGATGGCGTTCGGATAATGTTGGTGGAACAGGTCAAAGGTATGCACTACAGGATCATTGTCTCCGAAGAGTCCATACACCCGATTTTGTTCTTCTTGCGTCACGGACGCAAAACAGTGATGAGAGAATTCAGTATATTCCTTGATTAAGGATTTTGTCACCATAAATTCCTGTACGCCATCTTTGCGCGGGTTCATGAATGTCTGTTTGCCGGTCAGGCTTGACATGGTCTCTCCCATCTGGAAAGCCGGGTTGACCAGGATCCGGTCAAAGCCATAAAGTTGTTCCCCGTACATCCCTCCCATCGAGGAGCCGATAATCAGATCGGGCTTTTCCCTTTCAGCCAGTTGTTGAAGAAAGGTAAATCCCTCTTCAGGATGAAGGGGAATGTCTTCGCAGATGAAGTGAGCATCCGGCATCAGCTGTTTCAGCAATTTGACGGTACCGGTCTGGCCGGAAGACATGAAACCATGGAGGTACATGACCTTTTTTCCGGACATCAGGTCCGGAAAAGATTTGATATATGAATTCTTTTCCATATCTCTGAAAGTTAATTCACTTACAAAGGTAATAAAAGATTGGAAACTGGGGCATACGATAGAAGAAAAAGAGCAAATTCAGTCTTCTCCTCAGGTGACTGTTCCCGATCTTCTGTTGTGGCTGAGGTTAGCCGGCTATCTTTTATAGAAACGGTTGAGATGCATCATTGCTTCCTTGAACTGGAGGACATTAATATGATAATCTGGTACTGGGTTGAGCCTGCTGTCCGTCACATTCAGGGAGCCGTCTCCTTCATGGTTCAGGATGGTATCCCCCTGGATAATGAAAGCATATTGTAGATCCCCGCCGGTGACTTCCCAGGTCCGGGGTTGACGATCCCATAAGTAATGGCCGAAACTATAATCGGAAGGTGGGTTTTGCACGCCCAGGCAACGGTTCATCAACGTAGGTACAATGTCATAATGGGTAGTCCGGTAATGATATTTGTGAGGCTTCATGCCCGGAACATGTATCAACAGGGGTGTGCTGACCTGCCAACGGGAAAAGTTGCCGTTGTGTCCCCAGTAATCCTTGTGATTCTCATTGAACTCCTGTGCATGGTCACCTGTGACGATGATGATGGTGTTTTTATACAGTCCCTCTTTCTTAAGGGCGGTAAAGATCTGCCCGATAAGTTGGTCAATTTCATTGACACAGTCTCTGTAGAGATTAAAGAAAGGGGTGGGGTTCATGTCATTGTTCAATTTGGAATAATCTGCAAAAGTCCAGGCTGGCTTGAATTTTCCCTGTTTGCTGGTTGGTAGTGCGATGGCATGAGCCAGGTCATAAAAGGCCATGGAGAAGAATGGTTTCCCGGAGCGTTTCAGGGCCGGCAGCTCTCTGACCAGGTCGTTTGTGATGCGGACATCACGATCGTATGGGGTGTTGCCCGGTGTGGAAGTTTGTAAATGCGGGACACGTTGAAAGACGATACGTGCAAAAGGCGGATTCTCCAGAGTCGCACTGGCGTGGATATGAATGCCATAGCCTTCTTGTAACAGTTGATTGATAAACAGAGGGCTGATATGACCACTTTCCATAGCGTTCCAGTAGATTGAAGGGACACTGAAAAAGAGTCCGAAAACGGCATAGCGGGTGCCATTACTACTGCTGAAATGGTTGTCATACCATTGGTTTTCCGTGGCAAACTGGTACACGGATGGCATTGTTTCAGGGGTGAGGGTACGCTTGCTCCAGGAATCAATGAGAATAAAAATAATGTTCGGCCTCTCTGCATGGCTTACCCTTAAGGAATGAAGGGGGTAATTGATTTCGTCCCCGCCTGCTTTTTCATGGAGAATTTGGGCTTCCGGAGGCTGCTTGAATCCCATCTTGACCAGTTTGCGATTGGCCTCAAGTGGAAAATAATAGGGTAGGATACGTGTGCTGGCTATGATGGAAGGTTTCTGTACGAATGCGCCATAGATATGCATGATGTTGGCTGTCAGCAGGCAGAGGACCAGGAAGCAGACAGAGATGATCTTCGATCGCCTGGGGAGGTGGACTCTCCGGGTCAGGAACCACAGGCCGATGCTGATGGCGATGGCGATCAGGAAACCGAGGGATTCTTTTACGTAAAGCCAGGGACTGAAATTGAAGATCTCTCCTGATCCGGGACCGAATACCATATTCATAATCATCCCGTTCAGGTGAAACCTGTAGAGTCTGAATACTTGCAGGTTGATCAGACAGAGCACAGACGTCAGACTGGTTGCCGTGACAATAAGTATCCGGGCGAGTTTCTTTGCGCCTAAAAAGTATTCCGGGATGAAAAATACGAGGAATAATGCTGATATAATGAGAGCAGAATGGCTCAGGCAGGAAAGGATAAAATAAACCCAACCGGAGAAATCCATAATCTGCCGTGTTGTATCAAACAGAATGTAACTGAACAGTAATGCTGCGAGAAACAGTGTTGACAGAATATAGTAAGAAAAAGCCTTTGACTTCATTTGTTTAATAGATTACAAAAACGTTGCAAAGATAATAAAAAACAGATAAAGATGCTTTTATCTTCAGGATAAATATTTCCTAATATTTAATTTTGTGTAGATAGTTATTTGAAAAAGTTCCTTTAATCATGAATTTAGATCGATAATATGGAAAAATGGAACAGACCCCTTCCGGGGGTTGATTAGAATTTCCACCTTATTTGAATCTCCATATCCGTCATAGCACTTTTATTGATAAGTTGGTCATTACTGGAGATATGATTTCTGTCGAAATAGTCTGTTGTTCCAATCTTCTGGATGATCAGAACATTTTTAAAGAGGGTGGTTTTAGCCATTAATACATAGCGGATGCCGTGACCATAGAAGGAAGGAAAGGAGAGTTGGTAGAGTAGTCCTGGTTCATAGACATAGAGTCTGCTGTCATAATCATGGGTATGGAAGTAGTCAAAATTTCCTTCAATAGTGGTGCTCTTATAAGTATAGCCTAGGTTATAAGAACTCATATATCCTCTACTGCGCTTTCCGAAGTGATAATCCGACAGGTCAAGTTGGGTGTTAAAAGAGAGGGATCCCCTGGCATATCTTATTGCGATTCTTCCTTTTTGCTGGATATACTGATCGGATGCTGTATTCCCCTGGTTGTCTTTGCTTTTGATCTTCAGTCGGTATTGTGTGAGGATATGCCAGTTGCTGGAAGTCCAACTGATAGAGAAAAACTGGTCCCAGGCATGTGCGCCGGCTGGCATACGATAACTCGGCCAGGCAAAATAGGCATAGTCAGTATAGGACATTAAGGTAAGGTGACGGGATGGGGACCAGTTCGCACCGATATAGAGTCCGCTTTCATTCTGGACATGTCCGCCTTCGCTGAAGCTGTTGCTGAACAGGGAATAATATTTGTAAGAATAGAACCGTTGGAGAACCATGAGTGAGAGCTCATCTGTGAGCAAAACGGATGCGGAATTGAGGGTGGCAACGGCATGGCAGTCACCTGTAGCTGTCTCTCCTTGAAGGGTCAGACGCCGACTGAGATAGCCATAGTCTGCACTCAGGTTATAGAAAGATTTTCCGGCGGGATAGTAGTGACGGTAGATGGTGCTGGTTTTAGGTTCGAGTCTTTTGTTAAAGTGGCAAGAGAAGGCTGTTATGCCGGCATGAAATCCATCGTGAAACCAGTTGAGATGTCCCCCGGAAACCGTTTCTGTTGTATTGTGTTTCTTTTCCATCTCTTTGGAGGTGCGGTGGTAGCCTGTCTTGAGGATTGTAGCGATGGTGTTGGAGTTGTTATTAAGGGTCGCGTCGATTTTCCGGCAGGAGATGAAGGCTGAAAGATCCAACTGCCGGGTGAGTGCGACAGTAGTTGCTGCACCTTGCAGATAGTTTGCTTCGGATAGGGAGGAATGAGGCCGGATCCGGCCGTTGCTCTGCCCGAGATGATAAAGTGCAGCGAGTTTGCCTAATCCGAAATTGTTGTTGAGGATCAGTCCCATTCCGAAGTCCAGGCGGTACCGTCCCAAGGTCAGGTTCTTAATTGGGCCGAGTCTTTGGATCTGGAAATAGAGGGAACAGTAATCATAGCCCCATTTATTCTTGCCTGCGAAGAAGGGCTCACCTGCATCCTGCGAGGCTGCAAAACCTAATTTGATGAACCTGCTGTAATGAAACTGGTATTTGATCCAGTGCTTATAGGGGTATCCTAAATAATCCTTCCGGTCACCTTTGCGACGGTAGAAAGGGATCTTGAGGGCTGCTATAACTTCTTGCTTCCCGAATTTGGTGATTTCCTGTAAGGAAGGAAACTTGCCCGGCGTGTCTGGGCCTGCATAGACAAAATAAGGCAGGAGCTGCAGTTGCTCATAGTCCAGGGATTCAATCATTGCCAGCTCGCCGAGGCTTTTCATTCCCTTGTACTGGTAGACGTAGGCCTGAATATCCTCGATTTGCCGGGAAGTCAGGAACGGCAGCCGCTCCAGTTGCTCGCGGCTGGCTGTATTGATGTTGAAGGGATGTTCCGCTATTTCCTCGAGTTCATCATAGTCATCTTCGAAAGCTACATTCTGGAAATCTTCTGTCTGATGGAGTTCGCTGAGATCATGCTCCCAGGGATAGGTCTTCTGGGCATAACAGGAAAGTGTGCAGGACAAAGCCAGAACGAAAAGCAGCGTTCTTTGCATGGTATCGGTATCAGATTTAATGTTTTTATAGTACGATCTATGCAAAGATAGATGGAATTAATGAAAAAAACAATAAAATAATCAAGAATTTATCTAATTATAGAATTTATCTGTATTTTTGCGCTTGATTATGGGAAGGAAACTGATTATCATCATCTGTTTATTGTTCGGGTTATTCCAGACTGCCGTAATAGCTCAGAATGATCCTGATCGTCCGGGTCATATCAACCCTGAGGATATGAAGGTGGATATGAAAAATCCTACCTTTGAACCTCGTGTGCGTGTAGGGAAAGTGAAGTACAGGGGGGACAGTATTCAATATGTGGAGTTGAATCCGGTCTATATCTTTTCTCCCCCTACCTTCGACACGCCTCAGGAATGGGCTGCCTATAACCGGCTGGTCTATAATGTGAAAAAAGTACTGCCGATAGCGGAGGAAGTGAATACGATCGTTATCGAGACTTATGAGTATCTTCAAACCCTTCCTAATAAGAAAGCAAGGGATGCTCACATGAGATATGTGGAAAAAAGTATCCGTCAGGAATATGAGCCTCGTATGAAAAAACTTACTTATGCGCAGGGCAAATTACTGATCAAACTGATTTATCGGGAGACTAACTCTTCAGCCTACAGTTTGATCAAGGCTTTTCTGGGGCCTATCCGGGCCGGTTTCTGGCAGGCTTTTGCGTGGGTGTTCGGTGCCAGCCTGGAGAAGACGTATGATCCTACAGGGGTAGACCGCCTTACTGAACGCGTCGTCCTGCAAGTGCAAAGCGGGCAACTCTGATTGGTTTTATTTCCTCATCTCCGTGAACAAGACCTGTACCAGGGTTTGTCCTACTGCTTTTAATGTCCTTTTGTCAATGTGTGCCATCGTATCGGAGACGGTATGCCAGGTAGGGCCGAAACTGCTTTGGCTGCAATCTGGATAATAAGGGATAATATCAATGGTAGGGATATGGGCTGTCTGGTTCAAGGGGAGATGATCATCTGTGATTGCACCACCCTCTTCCTGAGGGAACAAATTCCTGTAGCCTGCTCTTCCCGCTGCTCTCCATACTTTTTTGACAATAGATGGTGCATATTGCTCTGACATCTGTTCCCGGTAGAAGTGAGCACCTTCGCCTCCGACCATGTCCAGCAGAATACCATATCTGGCTTCATAACCTTTGGGTAGATGTGAACTGAAATATTGAGCACCTAAGGCCCAGCTGGAACCATTGTCCGGTTTGTTGCTCCACTGAGGGGTGCCCCAGTCCTCTGCGTCAAAGCAGACAAAGTCTATACCCAATCCTTCCTGTTTCAAGGACAGGGAGGGGGAATCTTGATCCTTTTTGTCTTGCTGCTGGAGCAGGCGCGCTAGTTCGATCATTACCCCGATGCCACTTGCACCATCATTGGCAGCCATGATAGGGGTATGATGCTTGGTGCTGTCCGGGTCATTATCTGCCCACGGCCTACTGTCCCAGTGAGCACAGATCAGGATTCGTGTCGTCGCTTCCGGATTATAGCTGGCTATAATATTCGTACAGTTTAGTTTTGTTCCGTCATAACCTGTGACAACGGTCGGTTGTGTCTGGACCTTGCAGCCATATTGCCTGAACTTGGCAACAATCCATTCCCCGCATTTCTCGTGAGCGGCAGTATTCATCGGCCTTGGCCCGAAAGCACATTGGGCAGCAGTATAGGCATAAGCTGAATCTGCATTGAAAGCAGGACCCACCGGAGACACTCTTTCCGTCTCCTCGGTGCTTGTGACACTTTCATTCTCTATATGCTTATTGACTCCATAGATCCCGGCGACACCTGCCAGGATAACTGCGGCAACGCCGGCGATGATCCTCATTTTCTTCTTCTTTTTCATTGTCCGAATATCCTTAAGTCTTATCGGCGGGAGGCCTGGACCAGCGCCATCACTCTCAGCCAGTTTCCTCCCCAGATCATCTCAATATCCTTTTCATTGAATTTCCGGCGAAGGAGTTGAATGGTAAAATGAATGAGTTCACTGGCGTCAGCCAGTCCTCTGACGGTTCCGTCCCCGTCGAAGTCCGTTCCCAGTCCCACATGCTCTATTCCCATGATCTTGATAGCATGCTCCAGATGCGCCATGGCATCCAGGATGGTGGCTTCCCCTTCTTTGCGAAGAAAACCGTGATAGAGGGTGATATGAGCCACGCCGCCTTTTGCAGCTAGCGCTTTCATCTGGTCATCAGTAAGGTCGCGGGGGACATCACAGAGTGCTCTGCAGCAGGTGTGTGAACAGACAATAGGAGTCCTGCTCATCTCCAGGGCATCATAAAAACTTTTTTCGTTGGCATGACTCAGGTCAACCATGATCCCCTGATCATTCATTTCTCGGATCACTTGTACACCGAAAGGGCTTACCCCATTGTGAGTGTTACAACCGTGTGCACTGTCACAGATGTCATTGTCTCCATTGTGGCAAAGGGTGATATAGACCGTTCCACGCTGGGCAAAATGCTTGATGTTCGAGAGGTCATGACTCAATGCCAGCCCGTTCTCGATGCCGAGCATGATGCTCTTTCGTCCGTTCCGTTTATCTTCATAAAGGTCCTGGGGGGTCCGTGCGATACTTAAATATGAACTCCGGCTGTTGACGATCTCCTCAATCTTGTCGAAGATCAAATCGGTATATGCCGTTGGTGTGATCGTCCTGGGCTTTACTTCAATGCCATTGTGCGTTTTCTGCGTTTCTTTTTTCAAACTTGGATAGCGTTCCACAAATTGTGGGTTATGGCGGACGATCCCTTCCAGGTCGATTTTTGAAGAAAAAGACTCTCCCAATTTTGGTTGGGGCAGATAGGCCACCATGGTGACGGCATCTGTTCGTCCCTCAGTCATCTTATGGAGATCGTACAGGATTCGCGGATCACGGTGATCGAATTGTACACCTTGAGGGAAGAACATAGGTGTATCACAGTGTGTGTCCAGTGTAAGAATATGCTTGTGGATTTCCTTTGCCCGGTGAAATTCGTCAGCTCTGTCGACAAGCCATTGGAAGATTTTCAATCCTTCTTCTCCTAACCATTCGGGATGCCATTGTACACCTAAAATGGATTTGTACTCACAGCTTTCTATTCCTTCAATGATCCCGTCAGCGGACCTTGCAGTGATCTGGAAACGCTTCCCCGGATCCTTTACTGCCTGGTGATGGAAGGAATTGACAAAGAGTTGGTTCCGCCCGTAAATCTTATTCAGTTCAGAACCCGGCACGAGCATGACACTATGTGTCGGTTCCGTGCGGGCTGCGTCCTGGTCATGTTTCACCTGAATGGCAGAATTGATGTCCTGGGCCACTTTCCCGCCTAGGGCTATGGCGAGTGTCTGTATACCTCTGCATATTCCCAGCATCGGGATCTGGCGGCGGAAAGACAGGCGCGTAAGAAGGAGTTCTGGTAAGTCCCTTTCGGCATTGATATGATGCAGGTGGGGCACCGGCTCTTCTCCTGCCCATAGTGGATTATAGTCGCCGCCACCTGTCAAGATCAGTCCATCCAGATGTTCCAGGGTGTTGACGATGACAGACCTTTCTGCTATTGGTGGAATCAATATGGGTATTCCACCCGCCTTCACAACTTGTTGGTAATAAACCCTGTGAAGGGTGGCATCTATGCCTTCATAGTTGGCAGTGAGACCGATCAACGGACGAAACTCGGACTCTGGAAAGATCGTGTCATATTCTTCCAGGTGCGAATGGATATTGAAATTTTCCATAAGATTCCCCTCTATAGGCCTGCTTCTCATGCTTGCTTCTACTTCTGACCAGAGCGGGCAGGCCCTTCGTCTGAGAGACAGGCCATTACTTTATTTCTCCTCGTCAGCATCAATCTTTACCGGAATCTCACGCTTGATGCTCTGTTCGAGAGAGATCAGCGTTTCCGTAGAGACTACGCCGGGGATACTCTGGAGTTTGTTGTTCAGCAGATCCATAAGTTGCTCATTGTCTCTGGCATAGAGCTTCACCAGCATGGTGTAAGGACCGGTGGTGAAGTGGCATTCCACGATTTCCGGAATGTTGATCAGCCGGTCTACTACTTTTCTATACATGCTGGCACGCTCAAGGTTGAGACCTATATAGGTGCAGGTAGAATACCCCAGGCTTTTCGGGTTTACATCAAATCCGCTGCCGGTGATGACACCGTTCTCCATCAAATGCTGTACACGCTGGTGGATAGCTGCACGTGATACGCCGCATTCTGTGGCGACGTCCTTAAAAGGGATACGTGCATTGGTAGAGAGGATTCTCAGTATCATCTTGTCGAGTTTGTCTATTTTGTACATTTCTTCAATTTTTGTTTTGGATTTCTCCTGACGTTTTCTAATTGAAAGCAAATGTAGAGAAAATAATCCATATAAACAACAAAATGCACAAGAATATTTAATATTCTGTGCATTTTGATTGGTAGCTAAGGGGGAAATGCCCCTTTTTCTTAAAGAAAAGTAACTATCTGTAACTTTTATTTTTTATTATTCTTCTTTGTTCTCTTTTTGGCTGACGGTTTTGACAGCGCAGCGGTCTTAGTGTTTTCCGGGGTAGCCGGAGTGACATCCGTCTCAGCTTTAGGAGTGACGATCCCTTTCAACTCAAGGTCAAAAATGAGGGTGGAATAAGGTGGAATCTTCCCTGCACGGCGACTGCCATAGGCCAGTTCTTCCGGAACATAGAGTTCCCATTTGCTTCCTGAAGGCATTCGTGTCAGCGCTTCTGTCCAGCCCTTGATCAGGCCGTCAGCGCGGAATTTGTCGGTGCTGCTTCCATGGCTGACGGTGGAATCAAATACCTTTCCGTCAATGGTACGGCCTTCATAGATGACTTCCACTTCGTCACTGGGTTTAGGTACAGGGCCATCACCCTGCACGAGAACTTTATATTGGAGTCCGTCAGGCAGGACGGTTACACCGGGTTTCTTGGCATTCTCAGCCAGCCAGCGCTTGCCTGCGCCGGAAAGAATATCAGTGGTATAGGTCTGGGCCTTTTTCAGGTCAAAGATGGAGGAATTCTTGATCAGCGCATCCGTAAAACCTTTATTGAAGAATGTTTCTTCCAGATTGGGGGTTACGCTTTCGAAGTTTTCTTTGGTACCGGGGAGGATACGGTCATTTACCATCTGAGCGATTAACATCCCTGTAGCGTAGGCTTTCCCTTTAGGTGAAGCGGCTGTCTTTATTGCTTCCTGATAGCCGGCGACAAAATCTGCCATATAAGCAGTGTCTACCTTATAACTCTGCTGGATAAAAGGAATCAGTCCCTCTGTGGCCTGTACTCCTGCTGCATAACTGACGGAATCAGTCTGGTTGGTCAGTACTGTAACAGATGCTTTTTCCTTTTTCTTGTTCTTCTTAGAGCTGTTTCCTGCAAACATAAAAGATGCGTTTAGCAGGAGGATAAAAGAAAATAATAGTATTCGTTTCATAATGTGATAGATTTATAGCCTCTTGAAAGGGAGACATCCCTTGCATTCATTATCCATCGGTCTGAAACCGTGCATAATTCACACGAGGGATGTCTCTTGTAAAATAAGTAAAAAGCAGCGGCAGATTATTTGCCGTTTACTGAAAGCAACTGGATCTTGAAGATGAGGGTGGAGAAAGGTTTGATAGGACCTTGTTCACGGTCACCATAGCCTAACTGAGCAGGAACGTAGATTTCCCATACGGAACCAGCTGGCATGTGCGTAAGTGCCTCTGTCCAGCCACGGATCACCTGATTGGCCCGCAGCTCGATAGGCTGGCCGCGCTTGAAGGAAGAATCAAAGACCTTCCCGTTGATCAGCCGTCCTTCATAGTTGACCTTTACGGTAGATGTGTCAGCCGGGATAGGGCCGTTTCCTTCTTTGATGACCTGATATTGCAGACCTGAGGGAAGGGTCTTTACGCCAGCCTTTTTCTTGTTGCCGGCCAGCCATTTCTCATTGGCTGCCTTGTAAGGACCATAGGTCTTCATCATACTCTTCTGCTTGATCTTCATCATCTTCACCTGGGCAATTTCACCAGCCTGCTGAATGGTCATGAGACCCTTCTTACCCGTTGTACCTGTGATAAAGCCGGCCATAAAGTTCTTCAGAGAGATGGACTTTGTAGAGTCATCACCGAACACTTCATGGTTGATCCCTTTCAGCATCTGATTGGAGATCTGCTGGCCGATCTGGATACCGGCATAGTAAGCAGCCTTTTTCTTGTTGTCACCGGCATTGGCACCATCGTTCAGACCTTTGATGAAGTCGGCCATGTACGTCGTGTCGATACCCATCCGCTGAACCAAGAACTCCTTCAGGCCCTGAGTCTGGGACAACCCTAAAGCGTATGACATCGTGTCTACGTCGGTTTTAAGGTCAGCTTTAGGCGTTGATTTGCCACAACTCGTAAACATCGTGGCAGCGCTGAGCGCTACAAGCGCTCCGATAAATAGTTTTTTCATTGTCGTTTATTTGTTTCTTTGTTTTATAGTCTTGTTCAGCCTTTCACTTCGTGTTTGATCTTATCTTTCAACCGGTTGAAGGAGAGGATAAGACAAGGGAAAGTCTGTGCCGGAGAGGAGGGGGCTGACCGGGTTATTTTACGGCGATTAATTCTACATCGAAAATCAGTGTTGCGTAAGGAGGAATGGACTTCCCAGCTCCTTGTTCTCCATAGCCCAGGTTATAAGGGATGAAGAATCTATATTTGGAACCTTCCTGCATGAGTTGCAGACCTTCTGTCCAGCCCGCAATGACCTGGTTCAATCCAAAGGTAGCCGTTTGGCCACGATCGTATGAACTGTCAAATTTCGTGCCATCGATCAAGGTACCCTCATAGTGGCATTCCACCTCATCGCTGGCGGCAGGCTTCCTGCCATCACCTTTGCGTAGGATCTGATATTGTAAACCGGAGGGCAGGGTGACAACGCCTTCTTTACTGGCATTCTCCTTGAGGAAATTTTCGCCTTCTTCCTTGGCTTTGGCGGTCAGTTCTTTGTCCTTCTTCTCGAAGAAATCATTGATCAGTTTTTGTGCGTCTGTTTCATCCATGGTGAGTGGATTGCCGGATATGCAGTCCTTGACGCTTTGAGCAAAGTCATCGATGCTGAAATCAGGAATGTTTAATTGGGCGAGTTGACGGCCGATGCCAATTCCCAGAGCGTAACTTAATTGATTCATAGGTTTTTACTTAATTCTTTATAAAAAGTTTATTTATCACGCAAAGATACGGCTTTTCTTGCGGAATGCAACGCAATTTGCGAAAAAAAACATTAAATTTGTGCTATCTTAAAGATAAATGTTTTGCCCTTCAGGACAAACAGTGAAACAAATAGATATGATCATGAAAAAGAATCTTGTGTTTTTAACAGGTGCAGGCATGTCTGTAGAGAGTGGTTTCTCTACGTTTCGTGGCAATAACGGTTTATGGGACAATTATCCTGTGGAGAAGGTCTGCTCTCATGAAGGCTGGCTGGCGGATCCGGAATTGGTTACCAACTTCTACAATAATCTGAGAAGGAAACTCTGGAAGGGACAACCGAATGACGGGCATCGGCTCATTAAAAAACTGGAGGAGGAGTATCGGGTGACGGTCGTCACTCAGAATGTGGATAATCTCCACGAGAAGGCGGGTTCCTCGAACGTCATCCATCTGCATGGGGAACTGACGAAGGTTTGTTCTTCTGATGATCCTTATAATCCGAAATATATTGAGGAACTGACCCCTGACCATTCAGATGTCAAACCCGGGACGAAGGCAAAGGATGGGAGTTTGCTGCGGCCTTTCATCGTCTTTTTCGGGGAGAGCGTACCTATGATCGAACCGGCGGCACAGGCTGTCATGAAAGCGGATATTTTTGTCGTGGTCGGGACTTCTCTCAATGTATATCCTGCAGCAGGATTGCTGCAGTATGCAGGAGCAGGCGTGCCGGTATATCTGATAGATCCTCATCCGCCGGTATCTTCTGCAAACCGGAAGGTTACGGTCATTGCCAAGGGAGCCGTTGAGGGGATGAAGGAGTTGTATCAGATCCTGACAAGGGATGGTTTGAAAGGATAAATGATAGATCGTAATTTGAGTAAGTATGAAACAACAAGTTGTACGTATACGCTGCAAAAATAATAATAAGATTCAGAATGTTCCTATTGGAAGCACACTCTCCGAAGTTTTCCGGGACTTTAATCTCCAGATGGACTATGGCCCCATTAACTGTAAGGTAAATAATAAGGTAGAGGGGTTGCATTTCCGTGTCTATCATAATAAGGATGTGGAATTCATGGACATGCACACCTCATCAGGGTCCCGTAATTATACGCGGACCTTGTTCTTTGTTTGCTGTAAGGCCGTGCATGATCTTTATTCAAATTCGAAGGTTATCATTGATATTCCGGTATCCAATGGGTACTATGTAGACCTCCAGATCGGCCATGCCGTAGGACTTGAGGACGTGAAGAAGATCCGGGAACGGATGCAGGAAATCATTGATGCGGAGATTCCAATCCGACGTTTCGAGGTGTTGACGGAGGATGCGGTCAAAATGTTTCAGGATAAGGGGGATATGGAAAAGGTCAAACTGTTGAATAGTTCCGGTAGCCTTTACACTACTTATTATCAGATAGATGATTATGTAGACTATTACTATGGCTCTCTTTTGACGAATACCAAATATCTCTATCTGTTCGGTCTGGAGAAATTCTATGATGGGATGCTGTTACGCATCCCCAGTCTCGAGGATCCGGGCGTCTTGCTTGGAATGACCCATCAGGACAAGATGTTCGAGATCTTCAAGGAACATCACCATTGGCAGGATATTATAGGTATCCGTACGGTGGGTGATTTCAATGAGGCGGTGGAGAGAGGGAGGACGACGGTCCTGATCAATGTCTCTGAGGCTCTGCAGGAAAAGAAAATTGCCCAGATAGCGGATGAGATAGCCAACCGTAAAGGTACGAGGCTGGTGCTGATCGCCGGCCCGTCTTCCTCCGGGAAGACAACAACCTGCAAGCGACTATCCATTCAACTCATGGCCAATGGGATCATGCCTCTTCAGATCTCTATGGATAATTATTTCGTGGACCGGCAGCACACTCCGAAGGATAAAGATGGTAACCTGGACTATGAGAGTATCCATGCCTTGAACCTGGACTTGCTCAATCAACAACTGATGGCTTTGTTCCGTGGAGAGGAAATAGAATTGCCGAAATATAATTTCCAGACCGGGAAGAGTGAAGCCAGTGGCGTCAAACTGAAGATGGGTGATCATAATGTCCTCGTGATGGAGGGTATCCATGCCTTGAATCCGGAACTGACGGCTAAAATTCCTGAAGAATATAAGTTTCGGGTCTATGCTTCAGCCTTGACGAGCATCCTGTTGGATGACCATAATTATATCCCCACAACGGATAACCGGCTCCTGCGCCGGATTATCCGTGATAATAAGTATCGTGGGGTCAGCGCCCAGCAGACGATCCAGCGATGGCCGTCTGTCCGGGCCGGTGAGAGTAAATGGATTTTCCCTTATCAGGAGAATGCTGATGAAATGATCAATACGGCTTTGCTCTTTGAGATTGCCGTGATCAAAACTCAGGCTGAACCGTTGCTTCAGCAGGTCCCTGAAAATTGTGAGGAGTATTCGGAAGCTTATCGCTTGTTGAAATTCTTGAGGTATTTCAAACCGGTCTCTTATCGGGATATTCCTCCGACAAGTCTGCTGCGTGAGTTTCTGGGAGGAAGTTCTTTCAAGTATTAATTTACGGAGTACGGGCAGAACCAATGGACTGCCATGTACTTTCTGGGATTGGGGAGGCGGAAGTCTCCCCTTTTTTGTTGGCTGCTGTTTCCTCTGGTCCTTGGGGAAGAATGATAAGGAGCTTGGAAAAGGGTGTCAGACTCCATTTCCTTTCTGGGAGTAAATGGGGGAGGACTGGTTCTGATCCTGAGAAAAACAGAAATCGGGTGCCTCTGGATATGGCCCGGGCAGAAATTCCTGCTTTCCCCTGGTTCAGCCTTGTGAGACAAGTATTTATTGAATAGTTTTGTATTTTCTTAATGTCTGCCAGCATATATTTTGCTTTTTTAAGCGTAAATGCAAAATAATGTTAGGATCTGTCAAATGAGTATTATAGTAATTTATCCATTTTATTTATATTTGCAAATTGAAAAATGGATAAACTATTAACGTAAATATTGTAAGACCTTTTTATCCAATCCAGCATAAGAAGATAAAAATTTAAATTTATAATTATAATCTAAAATGTATGAAACAAAGCCGCAATAAGATCACGTTACTGGCGGGATTCTGTTCTTTAGCTTTATTGAGCTTTAGTCCGGCAGTCTACGCAGCAGGGGAAGGATCATTCCCTTCAATCGTGCAACAAAACAAGAAGGTCACTGGGGTCATATCAGATGAACAGGGACCTATCATCGGTGCTACCGTAAGGATCAAGGGTGGTTCGACAGGAACGGTGACGGATATAGATGGCCATTATAGTCTTGAGGTCTCTCCGGGCGAAACTCTGGAGATCTCTTATGTGGGCTATGTGACTCGTCTGATTAAGGTTAATAACCAGTCTGTGATCAACGTAACCTTGAAAGAGGATCATCAGAATCTGAATGAGGTGGTGGTCGTCGGATATGGTAGCATGAAGAAGAGTGACATCTCGGGTGCTTCTTCCACCTTGAATGATGATGCTATAAAGAATAGTATTATCTCGTCTGTTGACCAGTCTTTGCAAGGCCGTGTGGCCGGTATAACAGCCATGCAGACCTCCGGCGCACCGGGATCATCTACCTCCGTCAGGGTCCGTGGTACAGCTACGTTGAATTCCAATGCTGAACCTCTGTATGTCATCGACGGGGTCATCTTTCAGAGCAATGGTTCTACTGGGTCGAGTCTGGGTTTCGGTGATGCACTGGGCAATGGACAGATCTCGACGATCTCTCCGTTGTCTACTCTGAACCCGGATGATATTCAGTCGATAGAAATCCTGAAGGATGCTTCGGCTACTGCTATTTATGGTGCCCAGGGTGCAAATGGCGTTATCCTGATCACGACAAAGAGGGGAAAGGCCGGAAAATCCAAGTTTACCTATGACGGGAGTGTCGCCTGGAGCCGTCAGGCCAAACGCCTGGATATTATGAACCTCCGTGATTATGCGGGATTCTATAATGATTTTGTCAAGACCGGACAGGCGGATCCGAATGATTACTACTCCGATCCTTCCCTGCTGGGAAGGGGTACCAACTGGCAGGACGCAATCTTCCAGACGGCTTTTCAGGACCAGCACCAACTTTCTGCCGAGGGTGGAAATGACCAGGTGAAATATTTTGTGTCCGGCGGATACCTGAACCAGGAAGGGACAATCATCGGAAGTAACTTTGACCGGCTTTCCTTCCGTTCTAATCTGGATGCTAAATTGAAAAGTTGGCTGAGGATGGGATTCAATGCCAGTTTTGCAAATACTCATGACAAACTCCTTCAGGCTGATGGCGATGAGGGGGTCGTCAACTATTCTCTGACCACGCTTCCTGATATACCTATTTATAATATCGATGGGGGATATTCCTCTATTGTCAGGGAAGGATTTACTAATCCGAACCCTATCGCTCTTGCCTTGATGGACGACATCAGACTCCATCGGCAGAAATTGAGCGGCAGCCTGTTCTTTGATATTACTCCGATAAAGCATCTGGTTTATCATGCCGAGTTTGGCTGGGATTTGAACTGGAGTCAGGGTGATACTTATATGCCTACCGTTGATTTAGGTACCTGGAAACGCTCCAAGAATGAGAGCCGGATCCAGAAAAATACAGGAACGTACTGGACCATTAAGAACTATGTCACCTATTCAAATACGTTAGGCCTGCATTCTTTCAGCGCAATGGTCGGACAGGAGGCCTGGAAGAGTCATTGGGATTACATTTCTACTGATAACACAGGACTGCCGTCTGATGCCGTCCATAACCCGTCACTTGGAACGGGTACTCCTCAGATTACTAATGGATGGGGGACGACCACGATGGCTTCGTTTTTCGGCCGACTGACCTATAACTATGCTGACCGCTATATGGCTACGGCCACTCTTCGTTTTGACGGAAGTTCCAACTTCGGTCCAAACAAGCGGTGGGCTTCTTTTCCTTCTTTTGCCGTGGGCTGGCGTTTTACCAATGAGAAGTTTGTCCAGAGTTGGACCAGGAACTGGCTGAATAATGGCAAGCTTCGTATTGGCTGGGGAGCTACCGGCAATGCCGGTGATAAGGCTTACCGCTGGGGAACGACCATCACCCGTATGCCCTCTTTCCTGGGCATGGGCTACCGCCCTTCCAATATACCTAATCCGGATGTCAAATGGGAGTCACAGAAACAGTGGAACGTGGGGCTGGATCTTGGTTTCTTCAATGACCGTATCGGAATCACTGCCGACTGGTACCGCAAGGAGTCTAAAGATCTGTTGATGCTGTCTCAGTTGCCTTCTTTCATGGGTACTTCCGGCAATGTGTCCTCGGCTCTGACTGCTCCATACGGAAACTATGGTGATCTGCTGAATACGGGTTTGGAACTTACCTTGAATACTCATCCTGTTGTCGGAAGATTTCAGTGGGATTCTAATTTCGAGATCTCCTGGAACAAGAGCACCCTGCAATCCTTGCAAGGCGCAACCAGCACTAATCTGGTGGGTTACGGACAATGGAACGATGTCGTGAGCGTTACCCGTGTAGGGGGACAACTGTTCGATTTTTACGGTTATGTGACGGATGGGATCTATCAGAACCTGAAAGATCTTCAGACTTCGGCCAAACCTGAGAAATATCCGGCTGACGGGAAGTTTAACCGGAACAATACGGTGTATGTCGGTGACATCAAATACAAAGATCTCAACGGGGATGGTGTCATTGATGCCAAGGACCAGACTGATCTGGGGCATGCGCTGCCGAAGTTTACCTGGGGCTGGACAAATACTTTCCGTTATCAGAATTTTGATCTTACCGTTTTCATCAATGGATCGGTGGGAGCCAAAGCCCTCAACTACATGAAGATGAAATTGACGGAAATGAATACTACCTGGTCAAACCAGTTGAAAGATGTGCTGAACCGTGCCATACTTGAACCGATAGATCCTACGGTTGTCTATACGGACGGAAGTCACTGGTATGATCATGTCGAAAACGTAAAGGTGGCCAATCCGGGGGCAACCATGCCGCGCGCCACGCTTTCTGATCCTAACAATAATGACAGGATCAGTGATCGTTACATCGAGAATGCTTCCTATCTGAGAATGAAGAATATCGCCTTGGGTTATACGTTCCCTAAGAAATGGATTGATCATTTCGGCGTTTCGAATCTAAGAGTGTATTTCAATATCCAGAATCTTTTCACCATTACTCCTTATGACGGGTATGATCCTGAAATCGGCAGAAGTACGAATGATTCTAATGGATTCTCCTATAATGTGGATGCCGGGAGATACCCCTCACCGATCACCTTTTCTTTTGGTCTTAACCTAACATTCTAACTCGTATTGATTATGAAATTAAGGGATTTAAAATCTATTGTACTGGCTGTCATCACAGGGGTAAGTTTTACTGCCTGCAATAACTTCCTCGACCAGCCGGCTACAGATAATTATAATGCAGATAATTTCTATCAGAATGATGCCCAGTGTATTCAGGGGGTCAATTATCTGTACAATTCACCCTGGTATGACTTCCAGAGAGGATTCATCAAGGTAGGTGAGGTCCTCTCCGGTAACTATATGTGGCAGAACAGTCCTTATCTTACCTTTACGGTCAACAGTACTGATGAGGACTTGGTGAATATGAGCTATTCGCTGTGGAATGTCGTTGGCAATACCAACATCGTGTACAATAATCTCAAGAAGGCCAGCGGTCCTTCAGAGGCGGTCAGAAACCAGTGTATGGGCGAGGCGCTGACATGGAAAGCAATGGCTTATTTCTACCTGGTCCGTACTTTTGGTGCTGTGCCGATCGTACATGATAATTCTGCTTCTATTGGCAACAAGGAGTACAGCACGATGCGCAGGGTGCAGAAAAGTGACGTCTATGAGTATATCGTCATGACTCTTGAACAGGCGATGAAAGATCTCCAGGGGGTCAGGACTCCTGATAATGGGCGTATCGATTACTATTCTGCTGAGGCGCTGCTGGCTAAAGTCTATCTGACGAAGAGTGGCGTCAATGCCAATGGGAACGGAAAGCGTGACGAGGATGATCTGGCCAAGGCTGCTGCGTATGCCAAGGATGTCATAGATAACTCGGGACGCAGTCTGCTGGCAAACTATTCCGACAATTTCCGTCTGGCTGATAATAATAATCCGGAGAGCCTGATTGCCTGGAAATGGGTGGTCAGTAACCTGTGGACCTCTCAGAACACCTTGCAGAGTGACCTTGCCCAGGTAGGCTTCGATGAGTATGGAGACTGCTGGGGTGGCTATGACGGCCCTTCCGTAGATCTTCAGGATGCTTTCGGGGTCAGTGCCTTGCAGAATCCTTCGACACGGTCTGATATAGATTCGCGCCGCAAGGCTACCATGATGATGGCGGGGGATTTCTATGATTATTTCTGGAGGGACAAAACGGACTGTAAGGGACGTAAGGGGTTCAATTATCTCCAGTTTATCTACGACAAGAACTATGGTGCAGGTGGACCTAATGGAGAACTTCAGAGTCCTACCGGGGCAAATGATGTGAAGCATCTTTATGGTGATGATGCTGATCATGTCGCTGGTGTGGGTACCTCTGCCGCACGGATGGCCAGTTCTCTGTCTACGCATATCCTCCGGCTGAGCGACATCTATCTGGTCTATGCTGAGGCGGTCATCGGCAATAACGGTTCTACGACGGATCCTGGTGCCATTGATGCCTTCTACCAGGTCCGCCATCGGGCTATCCCCAGCTACAAGCGTCCTGCTTCCATTTCCTGGACGGATGTGTGGAAAGAGCGCCGTCTGGAACTGGCCATGGAAGGTGACCGGTGGTATGATTATGTGCGCCGGAGCTATTTTGATATGGATGGAGCAATCAAGGAACTCAAGTCTCAGAGAAGGAACCAGTACTATAACCTGGGGGTGGTCTATAAGCGGTATTATGAGAGTGGTATCTGGAGCGTAGACTCGACGGTAACGCGCTATAATACGGATACTCCTGCACCGAATGTGACGGCTTCAAGTTTTACCCTTCCTTTCCCGCAGAATGATGTGGTCATTGACCCGAGCCTGAATGATCCTCCAATCCATGTAGATGTGCGCAAAACTTATTCTTATTAATCATCGAGTAAAATGAAAACAAGAAATATATATAGATTCACGTACCTGCTTCTGGCTGTGGCCGGAATGGTACTGGCCTCTTGTGAAGATCAGCCGGATAAGTTTAAACTCGCAGGCGGGTCTCCTGAGGTGGATTATATCCGGGTGGCGGCTGATACGACGACCTATAAGACCGGAGGCACAACGATCGGCTATTCGGATCTGAATGCGACGAAGGCAAGCATGCAGTCTGTGCTCTGTCTGGTAGGAAACAACCTCAGGAGCATCAAGGAGATGTACTTCAATGACCAGAAGGCGATCCTCAATACCAGTTACATCACGGATCATACGCTCTTCGTGGCTGTTCCTAACGAGATCCCGAGTAAGGTGACGGATAAGATCTATATGGTCAATAAGGGTGGGGACACGACGACGTACGATTTCCATGTGATCATCCCTGCTCCTGTCGTGAGTTCTCTTTCTTATGAATATGCGCCTGCGGGCACGGACGTCACCCTCACGGGAGACTATTTCGTCAATGATCCGAGTACCCCGCTGGCCATCAGTGTAGGCAACAACAAGACGCCGGTCACGCAGATCAAGAGTATCAGCAAGACGTCTGTTACCTTTACCATGCCTGAGGGTGCTGATGAGGGACCGGTGTCCGTAACTTCTATTTACGGTACGACCAGATCTTCTTTCCATTACAAGGAATCCCGTGGCATGCTGTTCGACTTTGACGGTCTGACAGGTCTTGGCAATCATGGGTGGCACAACCGTCCGATCGCTACGGACAGCACGACATCTACGGGAAACTTTATCCAGTTCGGAGACGGTACGGCTGCAATGCCGGCTGCCGGTGACTGGGATGATGCTGATTTCGCCTTTGAGTACTGGCCGGGGAGCTTTGATACTCCCGTGGACTATCCTGCAGAGGGCAGGAAGTTGACTTCATTGGTTGATTTCTCTAACTGGAAAAATCTGGCACTTCAGTTTGAAATGTATATTCCTTCTTCTCATCCCTGGTCAGCCGGTGCCATGCAGATCATCTTTGCGGGTATTGACCGTGTCACTTATGGCAATACCGGAAAGGATGTTGACGGGAATACGGTAGCTGGCCCTAACAACGAATTTATGGAGGATGATGTCTTGCCCCGTGCGCTCTATCGTCCCTGGACGGCTACTGGTTCTTATGATACCGGTAACAAATGGGTCACGGTAACCTTGCCACTGGCCACGGACTTCATTTATGGATTCAGTGGCATCAGGGCTACTGGCTCATTGAGTCCCAAGGACTTTACGGGTCTTACTATCTTTATTGTCGGGGGAGGAATCAATGGTACCGACTGTAAACCGATTATCCGGCTGGATAATATCCGTGTCATTCCTCTGAATTAATCGAGGGAGAGAAAAGAATCATAAAAATCTGAACTTTATGAAAATTAATAGAATAAAGACCTTACTTATCTTTGTGGCCATCGCTTTGGCGGGATTGACCTTTGCCTCCTGTAGTCATGATGACCTCAATACAGACCAGTATACCGGGACTAAAATGAATGTTTATGGTCCTAACCCGGTGGCCCGTGGAGGACAACTCCGATTCCTGGGTTCAAACATGAACGATGTCGTGAAGATCACCATTCCCGGATCGGGGGATGTGACTGATCTGAAACACGTCAGTGACAAGGAAGTAGATGTGACCGTGCCCCAGAATGCTGAGGTCGGTTATGTGACGCTGACTTTCAAGGACGGAACCAAGCAGATTTCCAAGACCCAACTGACCTATTCTGAGCCGATCAGCATTGCCAGTATTTCGCCGGAAACAGTGAATCCGGGTGATGTCATTACGATCAAGGGTGAGTATCTGAACCTTATCCATGCGGTCATCTTCTCGAACAACATCAGTATAGGTGACAGCGCTTTCATTGTTCATTCCCGGAATGAGATCCAGATCGCCGTCCCAGAGACGGCTCAGTCCGGACCGGTCATCCTGAGTGATGAGAAAGGTGATCTGCCGCAATGGATATACAGTCAGAAAGACCTTGTCGTGAACCTGCCGACGGTGACCGGATTGTCTCCGACCACGATCCTCCCGGGTTCTAAGTTGACCATTAATGGTACTCATCTCGACTGGGTGAAGAGTGTGACGGTCGGCGGGGTAGCAACAACGGATTTCAGTGTGGCGAAGGATGCGGCAAGCATGACGGTTACCGTTCCGGTAAATGCTCCTTCCGGAGAGGTCACCCTGGTGGCCAAATCGGGTGTCAGCGTGGATGCCGGGAAGATAGAGACTTTGAATCCGTCAGATCTCAAAGTCAGTCCTGATCCGGTCAAGAACGGAGCTGTGCTGACCATCACCGGCAAGAACCTTATTAATGTAACTGGCGCGACCTTCCCTCATTCCGATATGGTCTCGCCAGGTGGGGTGACGGCAAATTCGGTTACCTTTACGGTTCCTTCTACGGCACAAGCTGGTGATATTACACTTGTCCAGTCCAATGGTTCTAAGGTGACGGTGGCTTATTCGCTGGTTGCACCAACGGTGAGCAGTTTTGTTCCTGCATCTGTGCCTCAGGGGACGACACTGACGGTCAATGGAACGGATCTGGATCTCGTGGACCAGGTGACGTTTACGGGAATGGCCGTTCCGACGGCGATCTCTCAGCAATCGGCAACTTCTTTCCAGGTGCTCGTTCCCTCCGGGGCTTTAAGCGGGAAGATGACCCTTAATCTGAAGAATGGCACTTCTCTGGAGACTCCTGTCATAACGGTCACCGAGCCGCTTGTTCCTACAGTGACCGGCGCGGGTGCGACGGCAAATCCGGGCGGGATGCTGACGATTACCGGTGCTCATCTTGATGAGGCCGGGGAATTCTTCCTGGGCGATTATGGCTTGGTGACGGAGAAGGCTGCCGCTGGATCGGCACAGGTGAAAATCCCGGCAGATATTCCTTACGGGACCTATACGATCAAGTTTATCAACAAGGACGGTAACCTGGAGACTTCGAATGTGCAGGTAGCTGTAACCAGTCCTGAATATACGGTGTTCGATACGCCGACGACAATCTCAGGATGGGGTGATCCGAGAATTCATCTGGACCGTACTACACCTACGGATCTCTCGAAGCTGACGATCGTCCCGGGGGTCTCCAAGATGATGGTCTACTACGATGCGCCTGCCTGGTTTGACCTGCAGTTTAATGATGCTGGCTGGAACTCATACGGAGAGGTAAAGGCAGATGCCAGTTCTACGCTGACAGATGGTGCTGCTCCTATAGGAAACAATCAGAAGGTGGCGATCACCATCACCGCAGCTATGCTTAAAGCCTGGAACGTCCAGGATGGCTGGTCGAATTACTTTACGATCATTCAGGGTGATGGTGGCGTAACGGTCAATAAAATCACCATTTTACCTTAATATTTAAGTTTTTTCAATTATGAAAATATCACGTTTGTTGATTGCCTTTATTGCAGCTCTGGCCTTTGCCGGCTGCAGTAATGATGTGGACATTCCTATTGCGGACACGACGGCACCCGTTCTCAAGACGGTCTCCCCGGACCAGAAAACGGTGGAGCGTCCCGGAACTAAGGATATTGCCCTGGGGTTCAATAAGAATATATTCTTCTATTCTGGTGATGCCGGCCAGATCACCCTGAACGGGAAAGCGGTCACTTCGGCTGAAGTGATCGGGTCTGACTCTGTCCTTCACATCCAGGCCCAGTTTCCCTCGGGCACGGATACTTATGATCTCGAGGTCCCTGCAGGCTTGATTACCGGGCCTAATAAAATGCCGGCGCCTGCGGTCTCGGTGAAATGGACGGGGGTGACGGTGGCTGTCGCTGCTACTCCGGCGAATGATGCCGTAAACGCAGATGCGAAGGCTTTGTATGACCGTCTATTTAAATCGTATGGAAATCAGATCTATTCTGGGATGATGGCTAACGTCGACTGGAACCATACGCCTGCTGACCATGTGGATGCGGTTACTGGCAAATATCCGGCTATTGCGGGTTATGATTTTATCCATCTGGCAAATTCCGGTGAGAACTGGATCAACTATGATGATATTACTCCGGTCAAGGAGTATACCGATGCGGGGGGTATGGCTACGATCTCATGGCACTGGAATGTTCCGAACACTCCTTTGGCTGCACAGGATCAGGTGATGACGAGTAATTGGGGTGCTTACCTGCAGATCACTCCCGGGGGGAATGCGGATGATCCAAGGGCGCTCTCTGCCCTGGCGGCGGCTGCTGCTGGTGACAAACTGGTAGTGGAGTTCAAGGATGTAAAGAGTGGAGCCCAGGCTTCTATCAAAGATGCCAACTGGTCTGGCGTCAAGGACGCTGATGGCAATTCCTATGATTATTTCAATATTGATCAGTCGAATGGTAAATTTGGAAATGAGGTCAATGATGTCAACTCTTTGGAACTGACACTTGACGCCACCTCGGCTGCTGATATTCAGAAGGGCGTTATCATCACGGGACATGACTATACCGTCACTCGTGTGTTCCTTGTCAAGAAGGGTAAGGATGACTATTCCTATCGTCCTGATGGTACCAGTTTTTCCTGTGACAGTATCCTGAAAAGCGGAACGCTGGAGAATAAGATCATGAATCAGGACCTGGCCCGGGTGGCTGCCCATTTGAAGGACCTCCAGAACGCCGGGATCCCCGTGCTCTGGCGTCCTCTTCACGAAGCTGCCGGAAATATCCCGTCAGGGGGCAGTGCCTGGTTCTGGTGGGGGACTGCAGGGGCTGCCCAGTATAAGGCGCTCTGGCAGTATATGTTTGATTATATGAAGAATGCTGGTGTCAATAATCTGCTGTGGGTATGGACAGGAGACGAGAACTGCGCCGACTGGTACCCCGGTGACGGGTATGTGGACTTTGTAGGAGCAGATATTTATAATGAGAGCGATGCCTCCGTGATCGCTGCTCGGTTCAATAACATGCAGTATACTTATCTGCATAAGATGATGACTCTGAGTGAATGTGGTGCCATCGCCAACATTTCCGATGTATGGAATGCCGGTGGCCATTGGTCCTGGTTTATGCCCTGGTACGGTGACAATAGTCCTGGGGTTCCTCAGGCTACGGATGATTGGTGGACGGAAGCCATGAAGTTTGCCGATACGGTATCCAGGTAGGTGTTTTTATTTATCAAATTTGGAATCAGCGGGAAAGACTTTTTCTTCCTGCTGATTTTTTTTATTATTCTTCCTTTAGGGGTGATGGCAGGTTACAACTGCTTATCATCTGCTTTATGTCTGTACGTCACGGAGATGTTCATTGTTGAACTCGATGCACCATAGAGGCCATCCCGATGTACCATAGAGATCCTCCCAATGTAC
>DHOX01000030.1:25472-26303 GCA_002409785.1 Prevotella sp. UBA5379
ACAGATTATCCCGATGCACCATAGCGTTTTTTTCTATGAATGATACGGCAGTGTGCAATGCACTCTTCAGCGAAAACTGATTGTGATCGTGAAAGTCAGGGACTATGGCGGTAGCTTTAATTTTGCAATTCTTCAATGAAATTATAGGGGAGGGTCTGTTTTTCAGGCATAGAAGGAGGTCTGACCTAAGAGATCAATGGCTATTCGGCTTTTGGATTGTACATTTTAATTATCCTACATTTTTGCTTTTTGGAGTTTCTACAGATTGAATGCCTTTTTTCAAACATTCCAATAGCATTTTTTCCAACTCTGAATTCTTATCCGCTAGATTTTGAATCTGAGTCATTAAATGTTTGATTTGTTCTTGATAAAAGTTTTTATCCTCATTGTTGATGGGCCGGATTGCTGGTTGAAGGGAAATCATGTTCCCTTTTCCTGATAATAACCATTGAGCCGAAATGTTTTCACATTTTGTGTATATAAGCTCTGAATCGAATGATTTTCTGTTGATCCACATGCTCAATGCTTGTGGAGATATTCCTAATTTAGCTGCAAATCGTGCTTTATTGCCATGCGAATAGTAATTAATCAGGCTTTCAAGCATTTTATCCTTTTCCATAACCACAAAGTTAAAATACACTAAAAGTGAATAAAAAGTACACTTAAAGTTTTTTTTATTAAAACAAATTGTTTATCTTTGCGGGTAATCACTTACCTGCACCGTTAGCTTACTTTACAAATATACGGATTTTAGATGAGATGACAAAACAAAATTAAGAAGAAGAATGAAAGGTAGATGAAAGAGAATTTAGGAGTGAGAAAAGTGAAGTG
>DHOX01000030.1:26511-26854 GCA_002409785.1 Prevotella sp. UBA5379
AGAGATGCGTACTGTCTTTGGAGAAACTTTTTAGAGACAGGAAAATACTCGAATACGAGTCCTTCTTATAAAGAAGAATTCAATTGGTGTTTTCTAATATTCAAAATGACAAAAAAGCGCGTATGAAAAGTACTGAGATGTTGATGATTGTAAAAATGACATCGATAGATCAGATTTGTTGTGGCTTATCTCGAAATTTGTACTTACTTTAAAATTGATTTAAGGTTAAAATACGATCGTGAGATGGTAAATGAGAATTTCTCAGGGTGATGGTGATGAAAAAAGAGAGTAATAGAAAATCTTGACGTAATGATCTGAGAATCTTGCCTGAAGAAAATGTTTT
>DHOX01000051.1:0-6322 GCA_002409785.1 Prevotella sp. UBA5379
TAATTGAAAAGAAGAGGTGGATTTTTATAGATCAATGGCATCAGTTGGCAGGGTCTTGTAAGGTACGGACGCAAGGAGTTGCCGGGCTGATGAATCAGCCATAGGAAGGACTTAACTTGATTTTTTCGCTGGCTTAGTTTTTTATAATCAATAAATTTGGATATTTCATTCGAATTTCTTATTATTGTACCCATAAATCAATTTGTGTGTTTACATGCCAAAGGCTATAGAATATGCATTCAGAGTAGTACACGTGGATAATATTCCGCAGATCCTTAAATTCGGATTTGTTCATTCAACGTCTCCTCATTCGGATAGGGATTACATTCCAATCGGGGATACATCTATTATTGATGTGAGAAAGAAAAGACGTATGGATAAGAATATTTGTATTGGGGATTATATTCCTTTCTATTTTGGTCCGCGTTCTCCTATGCTTTATGTAATTCAGCATGGTTTCAATGGGGTGACTCAATATGATGCATGTGACCTCGTTTATTGTGTAGTTAGGATACAGGATATTATTGACTCTGGTTTCAATTGCATATATACTGATGGGCATGCATTGAACAAGGATACAAAATTTTATAGAGCTGAAGATCTCCCTCGAATTAACCAAATTATAAAATATAAAGATGTATATGCATCGCAATGGACCAATGAAGATGATTTGGACCTTAAGCGTCGTAAAGAGGCTGAATTGTTGCTAAAAGATGAACTCCCGCGACAATTTATTAAAGGTTTTGTCGTTTATAATAAAAAGGCATCAGCCAAGTTACTGTCTTTTGGAGTTTCATCGAAGGAGATATGTATTAATCCAGGTTATTATTTTTAGGCAGAATATGATAAAGACTACAAGAGGGAATTTATTGGAAAGTGACGCCCAGGCTTTAGTAAATACGGTGAATACTGTAGGGGTTATGGGCAAGGGTATTGCCTTGCAGTTTAGAGAGGCTTTTCCTGATAATTATCTTCTGTATAAAAAAGCCTGCAAGGAGGGTAAGGTCCATATAGGGGAAATGTTTACGACCATAGAACGACGTTTGGAACGTGATAGATATATTATTAATTTCCCGACAAAGACTACATGGCGTAGGCCTTCTGAATATAGTTATATCGAGTCAGGACTTGTGGCTTTAAGAAATGAAATTATAAATCGTCACATCACGTCTATTGCTATTCCCCCATTAGGAACTCATAACGGAGGCCTTGATTGGTCTCGTGTCAAGCAGATGATTTTAGGTGCCTTGGATGGCCTTGACTGTACCATTTATCTTTATGAACCGTCTGAAGAAATAATCGAGAGGTTGAAGACGGAGCGAGTAAAGTTGACTCCTGCACGGGCCATGATGTTGGATTTATTGTGTGATATGAAATCGTACGGAGAATTTGCATCTGTGTTTGCAGCAGAAAAAGTTGTGTACTTCCTGCAAAAGTTCGGAGCCAAAGCTGTCTTTAAAATTCAATATCAAAGAGGTTTTTATGGTCCTTACTCGGGAGGAAAAATCAGTCATTTGTTATATTATCTGAATGGAAGTTATATTCAAGGGGTGTGTGGTATGCAGATGAGGCCTTTTGAGGAAGTTTGGATTCTTCCAGATACGCCGTCAACAGTAACAGAATATTTGGGGAAGCAGGAAAATGAGGCGTATCGTAATATTTGTGAAGAAACAAAGGCTTTTCTGAGAGGTTATTATTCCAATTCTGCGCTTGAACTTTTGTCTACTGTGGATTTTATTCTTGCAAACGATAGTACACTCAGGAATTGGATGCATAGGGGGGATGTCTTGGAGAAAATCAACATAGATATCAGAAACTGGAACCAAAGAAAAGAAAGGTTATATTATAATAGTGATTTCCTTCCTGAAGTCCTTGCACATCTTAAGGATTTCTATATTTCACGGTTGGATATGCAACCTCAAACTGTCGTGAATAAATAGAAACAAAGAATTATTCGCCCTTGTGTTGAAGTTTTCATCGCTTTTACTTTGTAGTACTAATAACATTACCTTTTAATGGTGGGATCGGTTGCAGCATTTCTGGGTTCATCATTGAAGAATGGATCCTTTCTGGTGTACTCCTTATTTCCTTTCATCGCTTTTGTGGTATGCGGTATTATTCTGATATTGAAAGAGGGTAAAGTTATTCTGAATATTCAAGTAAAACGGTAACTGGTTATTGCATTTAAATATTCCTTATCCCTTGTTGGTAAAAAGAGGAAAGTTCATGATTCCGTGGGGGCAGAGGTGGATTTACGGGAATATCTTTGGAGGGTATTGAAAGATTTCCTATCTTTGCAATGCAATATTAACGTTACATAAATGTTGTAACAAGTATTATGCAATGCGTATGAAGACTAAACAACGGAAACTGAAGAATCCTTTTGTATACCAGGGTTATGAGAGTCCGGAGTATTTCTGCGACCGGGAGAAAGAAATGGCTCTGCTGAAATCTCATTTGCAGAATGGGCGGAACGTGACCCTGGTGTCTCCGAGGAGGATCGGCAAGACTGGACTGATCAAGAATACTTTTTACAAGATCCGGGAGGAGGATCCTCATGCGGTCTGCCTTTATCTGGATATTTATTCGACCAAGGACCTGCATGACTTTGTACAATTACTGGGATCGGTAGTACTGGGCGGACTGGTCAGTAAGGAAGCGGACTTCCTGGGTAAGGCTGCGGCCTTTTTCAGTGCGTTGCGTCCGGTCGTGAGCATGGATCCGCTGACCGGAGCGCCGAAGGTCTCGATAACCGTAGAACCCCAGCAGGAAGAGCTTTCGATGAAGAGTGTGTTCAGTTATCTCAGTAAGACAGACAAGGAGGTGTATCTGGCTGTTGATGAATTTCAGCAAATCAAGGAATATCCGGAAAAAGGGGTGGAGGCCCTGCTCCGTTCCTATATCCAGTTTACCCAGCATGTACATTTTATCTTTTCAGGAAGTAAGTTTCATCTGATGGCTGAGATCTTCAGCTCCCCGAAGCATCCGTTTTACCAGAGTACGGAAATGATGAGTCTCACTCCTCTTGATCCGGACGTCTATTACCGGTTCTGCCGAAACTTCTTCAAGGGAAAAGGTGGCGATCTGAGCAAGGATGTTTTCCGGTATATTTATGATAAGTTTGAAGGCCATACCTGGTATGTCCAGTGCTTGATGAACCGCCTCTATGAAACTTGTACATTTGTCGACGGGAGACAGCAGGTCCAGAAGGCGATGGCATCTGTCCTTGAAGGCCGTTCGGCACAATATGAGGATCTGGTACAGTTCTTCACTTCCAACCAGTATGATCTGCTCAAGGCAATTGCCCAGGAGGGATTGGTGGAGCAACCGATGAGTGGCAAATTTATCAGGGAGCATAACCTGAGCGGGGCCAGCAGCGTCAAGGCCGCCCTGAAGGTCCTGCTGGACAAGGAACTGGTATACCGTAAACCTCAGGGATATGTCATCTATGACCGTTTCATGGATCTGTGGCTGAAACGGCAGTAAGTCAACTTCAGTGAATCGCAACCATTTGTCTCTCCTTCGGATTCTGCCAAAGTCTTGATGCACTATAGGTGGAGGCTGGATGCACCATTCAGAGGTCCTGTATGCACCATTGAGCATGTCTCTATGCACCATACAGGGCATCCCAATGCACCATCCGTGAAACGGCTATGTTCCATGGCTTGCTTCTTCGATCAAAATAGCAGTTGTTATCAAAGAGGTTAACTGCTGTTTATTCTTGGGAGTGGACGAGGGTGGGGGGCTAAACTCAATTATGGTCTTTTTCCAAATTTTCAAATGGTATAGGTCTATTGTTCTTCAGAAAGGATAATTTGTTATAGATAGAGGAAGGAACAATCCCTGAACGGAGAAAATTACCGGGCTGCCGTTAAGCAACAGGGAGAGGACGGGCTGACTACTCGCCTTTGGTTTGATGTAACGGATAAAAAAAGATAAAATAAAAACGGCAGTTGAAACGTTAATAATAAAAAAGATGATGAAACGTCTGATGATTTTTATGTTGTCGGTGGGCACATTGCTTTTTCCGGCTCCTGTTCTGGCTGGCAGGTATCACATTGAAGGCCGGTTACAGAATAGTACTCAGAATAAGATCTATCTGAGCCAGTATACGGATAAGGCATTTGTCCTTGAAGATTCTGCGAGTGTCCGGAATGGACAGTTCTCCTTTGACGGGAATCTGACTTCTCCCTTGTTATATGGCCTGAGTACAGACCGGACAGATGCTCATCCGCTGGCCTTCTTCCTGGAGGACGGCGCTATCAAGGTCCGTTTGGATGAACAGGAGGCAAAGATCAGTGTCAGCGGCTCCCGGGCAGACAGCCTCTATCGCCATGAACTCCCTTTGGCTGACCGGAAAGGGTACCGTATTGACAGTTTGATAGACGCGCATCCGGAATCTGTTGTACCCGCTTACCTCCTGATTCGTAATTTTGCCTGGAGCCTTAACCTACAACAGTTGCAGGCTTTCCGGTCGAAATTCTCTCCTGTGCTGGATCATGCCCTGTACGTGAAACAGATAGATGCCTTGATCGGAGATCTGAGAAGAGTGGATGTCGGGCAACAGGCTCCTGTTTTTACCCTTCCTGATGTGGGAGGCCGCCCCGTGAACTTGAACCGTTTCCGTGGCAGGTATGTGCTGGTTGAGTTCTGGGCTTCCTGGTGTGGTGATTGCCGGAGGGAGATGCCGCTCATCAAGTCTCTTCATGCAAAGTATAAAGACCTGGCTGTTCTGGGAGTTTCTTTTGACCGGAACAGGGCCTCTTGGTTGAATGCCATACGGCAATATCAGTTGGCGTGGACTCAGGTATCTGACTTGAAGGGATGGGAGAGCAGTTTGACATCTCTCTATGCTGTGCGCTGGATTCCTACGGTCTACCTGATTGGACCGGAGGGGAAGATCCTCTATAAGGCTCTCACCCTGGTGGGAATGGATCACGTGCTGGAATCTTATTTCAAATTATAACTCGACGGCATACACATCCGTATGGCCCTCGAAATTGGCACGGAAGATCACCCAGCGGTCATCGGGGGAGACATGCACGTTGGGTTCCAGTTTATAATAGTTATGGTGTTTCATGTTGACAAGCCGTTCGACTTTGAAATGATCCCCATCGTAGGTAAACTTATCTATCCACTGGTCTTCAGGTGAGTGAGCCACGGAGGTAGGGGAGCCTCCATCACCCACGAGGAACCGTTCATCCCATGAGGTGTTATAGTGCACGGACCACGCTGACCTGGGGAGTTCTGTATCCTGCTCCGCGCCTGTCCGCACATCTACCTTGCCGACATAGAACTTTACGCTGCGGGGTTTCTGCAGATCGAAATAGATGTATCGGCCACTGGCTCCGAACCATTCATGTCCGGCGATCTCACGGTACATCGTGCGTTTGTGTATCAGCTTCGGAGCTTGATGATCCCGTACATTAATGGTCCAGATACGGTCTACATCCTGCCAGGGCCCTTCATGGCAGAACATGAGGAGGCTGGGATCGGTGGGAGAGAACTGCAGATGGTTGAGCCATGCACGGTCACTGAAGATCGTATCCATGACCCCTGTCTTCGTATCCAGGATAAACAGTGTCCTTTTCAGTTTTGCCGCGTAGATGGCATCAAAACTCGTTTTCCCCGGGTGCTTCCTGGCGATATTCTCTTCCGCAGGATCATCCAGTTTACCGGCCAGGAGCGTGCCATTGCAGTTGACACAGTTGATGGCTCCTCTCATCGGTAGCACGCTGACGATACGGCGCCGGCAGTTGTCGATATTTATGGAGAATACGGTATCGGCCCTCTGGAAGAACAGCTCATGAGTGGCAGGACAGACGATTTCCGTATTGACGGGATAACGCTCATCCGTGATCTGCCGGATCTTCAGGGTGTTCAGGTCTATGGCAAACATCTGCCGCCATGGCCCTTTACGGTCATTGTCCCACCAGTTCCAGGCTGCTTTTTTGCTTTTGCTCCCGCCAAAGATCATTTCATCGCCCACGAAAGGATTATTGTTGAAATAGAAACTCTTGTTGTTACCACTCCTTCGTGTCAGCCGGATGATGTGGTGTCCCGTATCTTTGTCGATCCATTCGTCCGGCATCTTCTGCCCGCCCGTTTCCATAACCGGTAATTGGACCTTTGGTTTGGGGTTCCCCATTTTCAGTGGGGTGGTTGACCATGAGGCGGCTGTTGCCAACAGTAATGTGGCAATCGTACATAATAGTCTTTTCATCGTTTTGGCAATTGTTTTATGAGTTGTTTGTTGCCTGCAAATATCGACTTTATTTTTGGAAAAAACAAATATTATCCATGAAAACAATGGAAGTTGGTG
>DHOX01000051.1:6559-6990 GCA_002409785.1 Prevotella sp. UBA5379
TGCTGCAACATGGATATTTGATTTTCTACTTTGTTTTTTGATAAAATACTGAGAAAGATGCCCGGAAGTGATGACAGGAGAACTTTTTGATTTATCTTTGTCAGCAGATTATTCGTGTTTTGACACGAAAAGAAAACTACTTAAGGATTAATTTAATACCGGAATCAGAAGTGCTTATTCCTTGATGGAAACAGACTGAATGAATTCTGTCAGGAATATGCTGAATCGAGAGACCATTGTATGCAAAAATGGAAGTTCTTTGTCGTTATCGCGACCTTGATGGTATCTTCGTACCTGCAGGCGTCGGAACGGATCCAGGTCTATTTCCCGGATGGAAGGGATATTGTATGCATAAATGGAAACCACCGTTATACCCGGGCGCTCTATGGCACTCATACCCTTTTCCGACTTGAAACCAGTGATCGTCCGGT
>DHOX01000086.1:0-2939 GCA_002409785.1 Prevotella sp. UBA5379
GTGATAAATGATGGAATTCTGAATGCTCTAATATTATACCAGTTAAAATTATTCGGATGGAAGACAATTAGCTTATGACCCGATTCTATTATACCAGCGATGCTCTGATACCAATGATAATAATTTAATATGCAAAAAAATATTAGCCTTAATATGGTCCAGACACTTTGGACGGCGCATAAAAGTCTTCTTGAAGACAGTTTTGGCTGGCTTCATCCTCAGTTTCATCTCATGTCTTGGGCTCTCAGTTGCTTGAGTCTGAAGAAAAACTATGAAAATGTCGTTCTGTATACTGATGAGGAAGGGAAGCATATACTTGGGGACATACTACACCTGCCTTATTCTGATATAAAAGTGGTATACCAAGATCTGGAATGTCCACCACAGCATTGGGCTTATGCAAAAATAAAGACTTATTCAGCACAACTCAAACCTTTTCTGCATGTAGACGGCGATGTCTTTATATCCAGACGACTGGACCGTTGTATTGAGTCTGCTCCACTTGTAGCCCAGAATCTTGAAAAGGCTTCTTCCTATTATGAAAGAATGATAGAGCGGATTATAAAACGCCATCCGTACTTGCCTGTCTGCTTTACGAAAGAATTACATTCTGCCCTTCCTGGCTCATATAATGCCGGTGTGATTGGAGGAAATGATTTAGGTTTCATACATGATTATAGTATGTTGGCAATTTCTTATATCAGGAGGAATCATCTAGACAAGTGTAATTGTGTATCAGAAGATATAAATTATAATATCTGGTTTGAGCAGATGCTCTTTTATGCATTGGCAAAGGACAGACAGAAAGAGGTGACAACAATATTTCCTGATTCTGTACAGGATAATGGATATACATATAGTGAATTCTGTGATTTTTACAAATATGACCATTCTATACTTCTTCATATCATAGGCGGACACAAACAAAATGAGCGTGTTTGCAACATGCTTGCGAAAACACTCCTCAGAAAGTACCCAGATTATTATTGGCGCATCATTGGTCTTTTCCCGGAACGTAATTCCCGATTCTGTAATAAGGAATCTGGCAGGGATAAAGTTGTTCCCAGTATACGGAGATGTATGGCAGAGTATGAAAATGCCTTGAGCCAGAAGGTAAGAGAATGGAAAGTGCTTAGCAAAAAAGAACTTTTCAGATTGGAAAGAGGTAATGCTGAAAGCCTTCTGTTTCTTAATGCCGATTTGGACCATCAGCGCCATTATGTGATGGGCAGCATTCCTTATATTAGTTATTTTGAGATGCCTGATACCTGGCCGGAAGAGGCAATGCATTTATTGAAGAGAAGAATAGATAGAGAGAAAGACCGCCCTGATTATACGATAGTATGGTCACCCTGTCTGCTCGGAAAAGGCTACCGTGAATTGCTCGTGAATAATGTCAGTTATAATATACTTCGTCTGTGTGAAAAGGAAAGACCTTACGGTGAGGTGTATGACACGATTATCCGGCTCCTCCCTCCTGAATGGCAGGGAGACAAATATCGAGGCTACAGGCTGGTTATGAAATCTATGGAGTATTTGTTTTATCACGGATTATTGTATGTAAAAGACGATCCGGACACTTGAATGTTGGAAGTAATTATCAGAGAAATGTCTATAGAAATCATATTTCTCCTGACTGATAGGTTTATTCGGAGTTAAAAAAGCTTGGACGATGTAAATATATTTATTAAATTTGACACGGATAGTTTGAAATAGTTGTAGTGAGGTTGGTTTTCCTTAATATCAACTCAAAGGGTTCTTATGATTAAAAGGGGAGGGGGCATGAAACCTTAAATTTAAACCAAGTAACAAAGCTTCTTTTGTGAGGCTGTTTAACCGATCTTTTTATTAACTAATAACATGAAAAAGAATGATGAAAATTCAAAGTCATTGAAAGATATGACCCAATCAGATGAACCTGTGACCTATACTACAGGAGCAGGTTCCGGTCCAAATGATTGTATGACTCCTGAGTTTTATGACGTACTGTGTAAGAACGGGGCCCTAAAGAGTGCAGTCTATGTATGTGGTATAGGGTGGACCTTGCCTGAAGTTTCTGTAACAGGCAGCAGTTCGGATTCCGGCTCCGACTCTGGTTCAGGATCAGGTAGTAGTACAGGGTGTGGTAGCGATGTTTTTGGCAGTGGCAGCGGATCTGATACTGGTTCAGAATCTGGTTCAGGTAGCGGTTCCGGCTCAGGTAGTGGCTCTGTAACGGTAGGTGCTTTGACTTATGAGTCATTAGGAGAAGCCCAGAAGTATAATAATGTTATGGAAGACAATATCATCAAGGACGCTATATTTGGACTCTGGGATACAATGCTAAGAGGTGCTTCCTCCTCCGGTCGTGAGGAATCTGGATTCTGGCTGTATTATAGACTTAGTGATAAGCATTATTATATTGGTCAGGTTAAGTATGGTAAGGAAGCCTCTGGAACTGGTGCCTCCATGAATTTAGGCTCCTCTCTGCCTGAGGCCAACGGTGTTCCTTTTGACTGTGTTGCAATAGCCCCTTGCCATACTCATACATCAGTTGAACATGAGACAGGTGAAATAGAAAGAAAACCTGGAGTTTCAAACGAGGATATGAAAATGCTAGAAGATATGTCGGATGATACCTATGGATATGTCGTGGATTATGACACTACTCATGAAGTTCCAGCCGGTGAAGGGTCTGGTATTCCCATTGCGATATATGTCTATAATAGAAATGGAGAGGTAGCGAAATATCCTAAAAACTAACGTGTTGACGGTCTTTCTTTTCAATTGAAAGACCGGTCAATAGAGTAAGATGTGTATTAGCTTAAATTCATAATGAACTAATTACTGTAAGTATGAAAAAGAGAACCAAAATTTATTTTATGCTTGTGTTTTTATGTTTCAGCATAAATCACATAAGCGCGCAGACCTATTTGTCTTACTTATCGGAACGGGAACGG
>DHOX01000086.1:3063-17793 GCA_002409785.1 Prevotella sp. UBA5379
ATGCGGTTTTGGTGGAGCGTGTCCAGAATATCCTGAAGGATAAGTTTCCACTCTTTTACAGGGAGGATATCCATCCCTCCATCGTTGTAAACAGTTTTGCCAATGATAGTACATTCTATACAGACTCTAATGACATTTCTCCACATCCTAAATTGTCTGACAAATTCTATAAAGTGACCCTCTATTATAGTAACTGGAGGATGGAATCCGGTTGGGGTAACTTTACAGCCCGGGCTTATATATCTGTAAAGACCGGGGAACTCATTAACTTCCATCCGGGATTTACAGACCTCATATATCGTAGAAAAGGGGTAGAAAATCATCCCCATGTCTTGTCATTACGCCTGATGACCCCATTAAAACGTGACAGTATGATCCTCCATATCGCCCAGTCCCTTTTACGGGATAAATTCTCCAGATATTACCGTGAAGATGTTATTCCGGTCATAGAGCAACGGGATTTTATGACCCGGACAGAGGACTGGATTCCCCAGGACAGCCTGGCTCCCAATAAGGTATGGCCCTGGGAGTGGTATTATAAGGTTACTTTGTACTATAAGCATTGGAAAAAGGAAGGCTTTATCCATCCGTATACCGCCCAGGTATATATTGAGGATTATGAAGTCCGTCCATATAAGATCAGACTCGGGGGTGAAAAGCACTTTAGAAGTCTGTTGAAGCCGGAAGAAAGGGATGAGGTGGCAAAGCAGGAGAAGATATTAGAAGAATTGAAGAGATTAGGCAGGGGGCAGGATATCCTTGATTTGAGGAAGCAATTTATACAACAGGCCAAAGAAAAGAAAAAGAAGACCAATTTTGTAGAAGAGCCTTAGATTTTTTATCCTTTTCGTGATCAGAATCAATAATATGGCGAAAAACGTAATTCAAACACATATTCATATAGCGAATTTTTTATGAAGAATTTGTTGTTTATACTCATGCTGGCATTTCCATTTGCGGGATATGCTCAAAATATGACGCAAGAGGAATTCTTGCGTAATTTCTATACCCGCTATGCATCCAATCAAGACGTGCAGTATTTGGAGAACCATCTTACAAAGGGTTGTATACGATACATCAGAAAAGCATCTGCCTTGACGAATGGTGATGAGATCGTGCGAGCTCAGGATCAGATAGATACTCGGATGCTACAGGTTTCATCTGTCGGTAAAGGCTGGTACTTAGTGAGTTATAATGGTAATCAAGGGCAGGAATTTGAATATTCCAATGCTATTCCGGTTAAGGTTATCCGTGTCCATGACAAGTGGCTTATTGACTCTATCATACCGGCAGATGACCCTGATATCAATGAAAGGAAAATAGAGAAGGTCCCTCCTCAGGTCAAGGCCGAATTCCAGGGAGGTGATAGAAAGTATGATGAATATATCCATAAGAATCGTCGTCCTGTGAGATGGGCTGAAGAACATGGCATCACAACTGTTCCCGTAGTAAAGTTCATTATCACGAAGAACGGCGAAGTGCGCAATGTCGAAGTGATGAACGAAGTAGCCCCTTCGATTGCCTCTGAAGCCTGCCGCCTGATCTGGTCCATGCCGAGATGGAAGCCTGCCCGGCGTGATGGAAAATGTGTTGACTCAATCGTTTACAGGGCTGTTCCTGTCTTGTAAAATGGACAAATAAGATTTCATACGGAGAAAGGTAATCTTATAACTGTAACAGGCCTTCTTGTTTTGTAGAAGGCCTGTCTTTGAACAAGACTCTACGAACTTTTGTGCCGATTATCATAAAATCTCCTAAATAAGAAATTTTATTATGTAATTATTTCTATCTTTCCGAAAAAATGCTTTACTTTGCAATAGATAAACCTGATTGATTCTTTATCTTGAATTTTCTTCAGGTCTCATTACTGCTTATGAAAAAAGTTCTGAAAGGGATCATTATAACGATTTTGGGAGTAGCGCTGTTATTTGTCCTCCTTACAGTTTTGTTATATTTCCCTCCTGTACAAAACTTTGTTGTACATCAAGTAGCTTCATATGCGTCAAGGAAGACGGGTATGGATATTTCCGTTCATCGTGTCAACCTGGTGTTCCCTCTTGATCTGGGGATTGACGGGGTAAAGATTATTCAGCAGAATGATTCTGTTCCTCAGGAAAAAGATACCGTTGCAGATATTGACAGGACTATTGCTGATGTGCAGTTAATGCCCCTTTTCCATGGCCGCGTAATGGTAGATGAGTTGAGTTTCAGAAGGATGAAAGTCAATACAACTAATTTTATCCATCAAGCACGTATACGAGGAAATATCGGGAAACTCCAGCTTCGTTCTCATGGAATAGACTTGGATATGAAGCACGTCAATGTCAATCATTGTGAGATTTCTGATGCAGATATTGATGTAGCTTTGAGTGATACCGTCCCTCCGGATACGACACCTAATACGAATCACTGGAAGATTAATATTCATCGTTTCCATGCCCATCATACACTTTTCACATTGCATTTGCCGGGCGATTCCATGAGGGTAACAGCAACATTTGGGGATCTGACGGCTCATGAAGGGTATATGGATCTTTTCCGGAGTTTATATTCGGCAGGGTCATTAAACTGGCAGAGAGGTTCTCTCCGTATGGATCGTCCCTTTGAAGTTTATGCGCAGGGGAACGGACTGGATTTCAATCATCTCTTCTTGGATAATATGGCTTTTGATGCCCGACAGTTCCGCTATGTCAGTGACAGCCTGAATATACAAGTACTCGAATCTCATTTTAAAGAGCAGAAAAGCGGAATCATCATTCGTTCATTCAAGGGCTCTCTGGCTTTAGACTCTTTAAAGTTCAGAATGCCAGACCTTTATTTGCTGACACCGGAGTCAGAGTTACAGGCGCGGATCAACATGGATCTGAATGCCTTTGCCGATCATCATCCAGGGATTCTGGACGCTTCCCTTCATGGCTCGTTCGGGAAACAGGACTTAATGCGCTTTATGGGTCAGATGCCTGTGACCTTCCGACGCTTGTGGCCCAACTATCCCCTGAGCGTGCAGGGTTCTTTGAGAGGCAATGGAAGATATGCTCTTTTCAGTGGGCTGACCGTTATTCTCCCAACGGCGTTCCATTTACATGCCAATGGCTATCTGGCGTCATTGACCGATATGAAACGTTTTCGGGCGAAGGTCCGATTAGATGCACATACTTATCAGATTCGTTTTCTAACGGCCTTATTGGATCCTTCTATAACTGCTAAAGTCAATATTCCTGATGACATCGGCATCCAGGGCTTATTTACTGTTGACGGGAAGCAGATCGGCGGAGATTTTATGGCTTCTCAAGGTGGGGGAAGCCTGAGAGCGAAAGGAGCCATTAATGTCAGCCGGATGAGCTATCATGCCAGTTTAGTAGCCCGGAACTTGCCTTTACAGCATTTTATCCCTCATCAGGGTTTGCATCCTTTTTCCGGGGACATCGTTGCCACTGGGAAAGGTACGGATATTTACTCTTCGCATACAAGCCTGAAGGCCAGAGCGCGGGTACTTAAATGCACCTTTGGCGGATATGATTTCAGCGGGATCATGGGGCATGCCGTACTTTCAGGAGGAAGGATCCACGCTTATGTCGACAGTCATAATCCATTATTGATTGGAACAATTGACTTGCGTGGCCGGACGAGTATACAACCGATAGAAGCATCTGTGAATGCCGACCTGAGCAAGATAGACCTTTATCATTTGAAAATTGCTGATACGCCGATAACGGCGGGATTCAAGGGAGAGGTCCATCTGGCTACAGACCAGCGGGACTATATCATGACAAAGGGACTGGTGAGTAATCTTGTCTTCAGCAATGGGAAAAAGACCTATCGTCCGGAGAACATTAATCTGGATATTCTTTCGCACCGTGATTCTACCCATGCCCTTGTAGATTGTGGTAATTTTCATCTGAATATGGACGGTAGAGGGGGATATAAGCAACTTCTCAGTCAGGTGAGATATTTGAAAAAAGAGGCTTTAAAACAATTTGAGGCCCGCCATATTGATCAGAAAAGCTTATATCACCGGTTCCCGTCAGTTCATGTCTATATGACATCCGGTAACGATAATTTCTTCTATCATGTCCTTGAACATTATGGCTATCATTTCAAGAGTGTGGAGATGGATTTGACCTCCTCACCTGTCAAGGGCCTGAACGGTTATATGGATTTAGACTCGCTGGCTTTCAATAAGGTCCGTCTGGATACGATCCAGGCCTTAGTCAATACGGAGAATGACGTGATCGGATACCGCCTGAAGGTGGCTAATAACAAGAATAATCCTCAATATACTTTCAAGGCTCTGGCCAGTGGAAACCTTACGGAGCAGGGATCAGATATACGCACTAAACTTTATGATGAAAAAGGCAGGCTGGGGATTGATGCGGGATTGTCTGCCTTGATGGAACAGCATGGTATCCGTATCCGGCTGACGGATACCCATCCACTTCTCGGCTATCGGCATTTTACCGCAAATGAAGATAACTTCGTCTTTCTGGGAGATAACCGGCGTATCTCTGCCAATATGGTACTGAAAGGCCCTGATGGGACAGGAGCCCAACTCCTTTCTAATGATGACAATGCCGAGGCCTTGCAGGACCTGACGCTCAGCCTCAATCACCTGCAACTGGAAAAGCTTTTCCGTATACTTCCTTACACCCCGGATCTTTCCGGCGTGATGGATGGCGACTTCCATGTCATCCAGACGAAAGACCAGTTGTCGGTTTCCTCTGATATTGATGTCAAGAATATGATCTATGATAAATGCCCGATGGGGGACATTGGCACCGAATTCGTATATGTTCCGAAAGAAGATGGCTCTCACCAGGTAAATGGTATTCTGCTTAAAGACGGGCAGCAGGTGGCAACAATAGATGGCACTTATCATTCTCAGGGCGAAGGTTATCTGGATGCAAAATTGGGATTAGAGAAGGCACCGTTGCAACTTCTCAATGGATTTATTCCTGAGCAACTCTTTGGCTTTAAAGGTTATGGAGAAGGAAACCTGACCGTAAAGGGTACATTAAGCAAACCCGTTGTGGATGGAGAAGTCTATCTGGACTCTTCTTATATATACAGTGAGCCATACGGCGTGTCCATGCGTTTTGCCAATGATCCTGTCCGGATCGTAGGAAGTCATTTGCTCTTTGAGAATTTTGAGATGTTTGCCTATAATAACAGTCCGCTTGATATTTCCGGAGACTTTGACTTCTCGGATTTGAATCGGATGCTGCTGAATATCCGCATGAGGGCCCATAACTTTGAGTTGATTAATGCAAAAGAGAATCCCCGGTCCACAGCCTATGGAAAAGCCTTCGTGGACTTTTTCGGATCAATGAACGGTCCGGTGGACAACCTCAAGATGCGAGGGATGGTCAATGTCCTGGGGGCTACGGACATGACCTATATCCTGAGGGAATCGGAACTTACGACAGATAATGAACTGGATGAACTGGTGAAATTCACGGATTTTAAGGACTCGACCGCGACGGTCATTAATCGTCCAAAGCCCCAGGGATTAGACATGACTCTGGGTATCAAGGTAGATGAATCAGCTCATATCCTATGTTCACTTAATGCGATACATTCCAACTATATAGATCTTGAAGGTGGCGGAGATCTGACGATGACTTATAATCCTCTGGATCATCTGCGCCTGACTGGTAAATATACATTGAATAACGGTGAGATGAAATATTCTCTTCCGGTTATCCCTTTGAAAACCTTTACCATTCAGAACGGCAGCTTTATCCAGTTTACCGGTGATCCGATGGATCCGAAATTGAATATTACGGCCACAGAGCCTGTTACTGCTTCAGTGAGTGAAGGGAAAGACCTGGGTAGGTCCGTCAATTTCGTCTGTGGGGTACAACTCTCCCAGACACTGCAGAAGATGGGAATACAGTTTGTTATCAGTGCTCCCAGTGATATTGCCCTTCAAGATGAGTTGAATACGATGTCAATAGAAGAGCGTGGTAAAATTGCTGTTACCATGCTGGCTACAGGAATGTATATGACCAATGGGAATACCAGTAAGTTTACGATGAACAGTGCCTTAAGTTCTTTCCTGAACAGTGAGATCAATATGATCGCGGGCAATGCTACTCGCTCGCTTGGGCTTGATCTGGGAATGACTGTGAACAACTCAACGAATTCGGCAGGAGAGTTGCATACGGACTATAATTTTAAATTTTCAAAGCGTTTATGGAATAACCGCTTGAGTTTTATAGTAGGAGGCCAACTGTCATCCGGCGCAGAGATTGACCAGAACAGGCGTAATGACTCCTTCTTCAATAATGTGGAACTGCAATATCGGTTGAATCAGAATTCCAGTCAGTATCTCAGGGCTTATTATAATAATAATTATTATGACTGGCTGGAAGGTCAGATCGGCGAATATGGCTTCGGTTTTACCTGGAAAAGGAAGTTACAGCATTTTAAAGATATTTTTAATTTCAAGTCAGACAGTCCCGTGATCGGACCTTTTGTGCGTAATGCGAAAAATGGAGCGAAGGTTGTTAAAAAAGATTCGGCTGCAAACCAGGAAAAACCATGATATGAGTTATGAAGAGATGAATAGAAGAGGATACAGAGGCAGAAAATACAGAACAATTTTGGGGTTCATAGCAGGAATACTATGGAGCCTCCTGGTGTGTGCATGTTCTACTACATCCGCTATACCTCAAGGAGAACAACTCTTTGCAGGATTGGATAAAATAGAATATAAGAATTCGGATAGGAGCAAGTATACTGCTGAGACACAGAATGAGATGGAATCGATATTGGCATCAGCACCTACCGGTTCCTTATTAGGAAGCAGTTATTATCGTACGCCTTTTCCGATAAGACTTTGGCTATGGAATGACTTTGCCCGAAGTAATAATGTGGTGGGGCAGTGGCTTGCCAGAACCTTGGGATCTGTACCCAAGTTGATGAGTAATGTGAATCCTCAGCTCCGGATCCAGGTGGCAGAGAACCAGTTAAGAAAATTCGGCTATTTTGACGGGAAAGTTATGTATAAAGTGAAGACGATGCGCAATCCCAAGGTGGCAAAATTGGATTATACTGTTGACATGGGACATCTGTGGACAATAGATTCTTTACGATATATAGGTTTCTCAGCCCTTTCTGACAGTTTGCTGAGAAACCATATCTCTGAGGCTGTCATCAAGAAAGGTGATCCTTTCAATGTTCCTGATCTGGAGGCCGAACGAGAGCGCATATCCCGTCTGTTCCGAAACCGTGGATATTACTATTACCAGAGTAATCTGGCCTCTTATGTAGCTGATACACTTCATAATAAAGGAAGAGTGCAATTACGCTTTGTCTTATCTGACAGTCTGGAGGAGAAGACAAAAAAGCAGTGGTATATCGGCAATATCAATATTAACCTTCGTAAGCAGTTCCGGGACAGCCTCCAGAACGTCAGGAAGCACCGTAATTTCATTGCTCATTTCAACGGAAAACATTCACCTCTTCGCACGAGTGTCCTTTCTAAAGGATTGAAATTACAGAGTGGGCATCTCTATAATGCAGATGCAGAATACCAGACAAATAAATATTTCCAAAGCACAGGACTGTTTAGTAATTCTTCCATGACTTTTACTCCCCGTGATACGTCTGCCAGTTGTGATACTCTGGATATGAATATGGATATGCTCTTTGACAAGCCATACGACTTCTATGTAGAAGCAAACGGAAAAGGAAAGACCACGGGCCTTATGGGACCGGAACTGGTCCTGGGGTTTACGAAACGCAATGCTTTACGAGGAGGTGAGAAACTGAACATGAACCTTCATGGATCGTATGAGTGGCAGACAGGGCATAAGAATGAAGGCAGCTCTTCGGGAGTCAATTCATACGAATATGGAGGCGATGTATCCATCGTCATGCCACAACTTCTGACCCCCCAAAGTTTCTTCCGCTATTTTGCCACGGGACGTCACCGCCATCATCATTCTCAGACATCTTACGTGCAGACCCCGACAACAACGATAAAGGCTTCCATGAATATCCTGAACAGAGCGGGTTATTTCAGGCGTCATGTCGTTTCCGGAGAATTGACTTATGACTGGATGCCGACCGTACAGTCCCATTTCTCCTTTACACCGATCTCTATTTCTTATGAATATATGAATAGCAGGACGGCTAAGTTTGATTCTCTCTTGAGTTATAATCCCTACCTCCAGATCTCCATGCGCGATCAGATGGTTCCTAAGATGAGCTTTACTTATACGTATACCAGTAAGCCCTCTTATCTGAGCCCGATTACCTGGTCGACGACTGTGAGTGAGGCTGGGAACATACTTTCATTGGGATATTTGGCGGCAGGGCAGAAGTGGAGTGAGAAAAACAAGAAGATGTTCAAGAATCCTTATGCACAGTTTCTGAAGGTAGAGACGGATCTGGTGAAATACTGGAGATTTTCTGGTTATTCTACTCTTGTGGGGCATCTTGCCGGTGGTGTAGCCTGTGCTTATGGCAATGCTACCGAAATCCCTTATTATGAACAGTTCTATGTAGGGGGAGCTAATAGTGTACGGGCTTTTAATGTGAGAAGTATAGGCCCCGGTAAATTCGTCCCCCAGGATTCCCGGTATTCCTATATTGACCAGACTGGTAATGTCAAATTCCTGGCTAATTTGGAGTATCGTCCCCGGCTTTTGGGAAATCTTTATGGAGCACTTTTCATGGATGCAGGGAATGTATGGAATCTCAAGGAAAATGACCGTCAGCCAGGAGGGGAATTTGAATTTGGCAATTTCTTCAAACAGTTGGCTGTAGGTACTGGAGTGGGCATCCGTTATGATATGGGCATGTTTGTCATCCGCCTGGATTGGGGCGTGGGCCTTCATGTACCATATTATACCGGCAAGAGCGGTTTTTACAATATCCCTCATTTCAAGGATGCACAGAGCATTCATCTGGCTGTAGGCTATCCCTTCTGAATGACCGGTTATCCGGACTTCTGCTTTCGGAGGGCGGGAGTGTGTTCTGGGGATGGTCCTTTGTCCTTTGCCAGTATTCTATCAAGAGACAAAAATTATTAATGGGATAAAAAAACAACAAAGCAGCAGTCATTGTCTCCGTTCTTTTTATTAAATTTGCATAGTTAAAGTTATACATAATAATTTTTTTGTCACTATGAAACCAACATTATTGCTCCTTGCAGCAGGAATGGGCAGCCGTTACGGCGGCCTGAAACAACTTGACGGGATGGGACCTAACGGTGAGACCATCATGGACTATTCAATTTACGATGCTATCCAGTCGGGATTCGGGAAGATCGTCTTTGTTATCCGAAAAGATTTCGAGGATCAGTTCCGTAACAAAATCCTGTCTAAATATGAAGGACATGTCCCCGTAGAACTCTGTTTCCAGAGTCTGGAAGCTCTGCCAGAGGGGTTCTCTGTACCAGCTGGTCGTACCAAACCGTGGGGTACTAACCATGCCGTCATGATGGCTCGCGACATCATCAAGGAACCTTTTGCCGTGATCAACTGTGATGATTTTTATAATCGCGACTGTTTCAAGGTCATCGGCAAATTCCTTTCCGAACTTCCTGAAGGCTCCAGAAACCGCTATGCAATGGTTGGCTTCAGGGTGGGCAACACTCTGAGCGAGAATGGAACCGTGGCTCGTGGCATCTGCTCTACAGATGATAAAGGCGATCTGACAACGGTTGTGGAGCGTACGGAGATTATCCGTCGTCAGGATAAGGTCTGCTATAAAGATGAAAAGGGCAACTGGATCGCGGTTTCCGACAATACACCTGTGAGTATGAACGTATGGGGATTTACTCCTGATTATTTCGACTATAGCGCTGATTATTTCAAGGATTTCCTGAGAGATCCTGAAACTCAGAAAAATCCGAAGGCTGAATTCTTCATTCCTCTGATGGTCAATAAACTGATCAATGATGGTACAGCCACTGTAAAAGTACTGGATACAACGAGCAAATGGTTTGGCGTAACTTATTCCGCTGACCGTCCGAGTGTCGTGGCAAAGATCCAGAAACTGGTTGATGATGGAGTTTATCCTAATCAACTCTTTTAATCAGGACTTACGAGAAAACAACTATTGTCTATTCGGCCAGATGGCCGGTAGAGGAAAGCCCATTTATGGATATTAATACCTTAACAGAACAAGAAGCTGCTACCCTGAAAGAGTGGATAGCAACTTCTTCACATATTATTCTCATCGGACATAAGTCGCCGGATGGAGATGCTGTCGGCGCCAGTCTTGGGTGGGCCGAATATTTGCGTTACCTGGGTAAGGCTCCTACCGTTGTGATGCCTGATGCCTATCCCGATTTTCTGCATTGGTTGCCGAATAATGAAAAGATTATGCGGTACGACAAGCGTCCTGATGAGGTCAGAACGCTTTTCTCCGTTGCTGATTTAGTGTTTTATCTTGATTTCAGTGAAGAGACCCGCGTGGATGACATGACGCCTCTCTTGCAGAACTGTAAGGCTAAGAAGGTGATCATTGACCATCATCCCAGTCCTGGACTTGAGGGTGCGCTCATTCTGTCACGTATCGGCGCAAGTTCTACCTGTGAACTGGTCTTCCGTATTGTATGGCAATTAGGAGGATTTGAGGCGATGACACAGCATTTTGCTGTCCCGGTCTATTGCGGGATGATGACGGATACGGGAGGATTTACTTATAATAGTAATGATCCCGGCATCTATTTCATCATCAGCCAGCTCCTGACAAAGCATATTGACAAGGACAAGATCTATCGTAATGTCTTCAATAACTATAGTTCCTGGGCAGTTCGTCTGCGAGGATATATCCTGTATCAGAAGCTGAATGTCTTTGACGATCTGCATGCTTCTTATTATACGATTACCCGGAAAGAACTCCGCAGTTTCCATTACATTAAAGGAGATGCGGAAGGCCTTGTCAATGAACCTTTACGGATCAAGAAAATGAAACTGTCCGTTTCTCTGCGGGAAGATACGGATCAGGATAATCTGGTATGGGTAAGTCTTCGTTCTGTAGATAATTTCCCGTGTGATCAGATGTCTCATGATTTTTTTAATGGCGGGGGGCATCCTAACGCCAGTGGCGGCAAACTTTTCTGTACGATAGAGGAAGCTGAAAAAGTCGTAAGAAAAGCCATAAAAGCTTATGCGGGCTTGTTACAGTAAAATCTTTTTCGTATTTTTGCAAAATGATTCTGGTATAGCTTGCGAAGTTAGGAGGAGTGAGCGCATCAGCTCCTGAAGCGCAGGTCTTGAGCAGACCAATGATGATACAGTTGCATAAAAACTTTAAGTAATATGAGCTTCGGCAATCTCTGGATAAAATCGGCGGGAAAGAAGTTCAATGAATAATCTGAAAATGAATAAATTAATCGTCGTAGTATTAACATTCCTGGTAGCAGTCTTGACCTTCTCGGCATGTAGTAGTGATGAGACTTATGCCAATGAAAGAAAGACAGAACGCCATAATATTAATACTTTTATCATAACCAACGGGATTCAGGTGATCTCGGAGGATGAATTCAAGAAGGATACGGTGACGCTCTGTGATTCAACGCATAATCAGTGGGTGTTGTTCAGCAGCACAGGTGTTTATATGCAGATCCTGGACCGGGGAGACGGTACACCTATTCAAAAGGGGCAGACCATTGATGTTCTTTGCCGTTTTGCAGAATATAATCTGAACGATCAGGCGAAGTTCAAGATTACAGATCCTTTGGTATTGGATTCGGCTCAATTGACTGACGAATATCCTATTTCAACAAATGGAGGTCAGCCGGAAAAGCTATCGGTGACAGACAATAGTGGTACTTTTACGGCTTCCTTCGATAGTAAAACAAGTTTGATGTACAGCGCTTACAGCAGCACGGCTGTTCCAAGTGGTTGGCTGGTTCCATTGTCATACATTAATCTCGGGCGTGATGGGCGTGTCGCTCATGTACGTCTTATTGTTCCTTCAGCAGAAGGGCAATCGTATGCATCAAGTAGTGTATATGCTTGTTTTTATGACATTACTTATATGAGAGGAAGATAAAGGTTTTTTAGGAAAGATATTATGACGTTAATAAAATCTATTTCAGGAATCCGAGGTACGATCGGAGGGCATGCGGGGGATACCTTGAACCCACTCGACATTGTAAAGTTTGTTTCTGCTTATGCTACTTTCATCCGGAAGGGTGAAAAAACTTCTGCGAGGAAGATCGTCGTCGGACGGGATGCCCGCATCTCCGGCCTGATGGTCAAGAATGTAGTTTGTGGAACACTTATGGGAATGGGTTATGATGTCCTGAATATCGGTCTGGCTACCACTCCTACCACTGAACTGGCTGTCCGGATGAGTGGGGCTGCAGGGGGCATCATCATCACTGCCAGTCATAATCCACGGCATTGGAATGCCTTGAAACTGCTGAATAGAGATGGGGAATTCCTCACTAAGGAGGATGGAAACGAGGTGTTGGATATAGCTTCCAAAGAGAATTTTGAATATGCTGATGTAGATCATTTAGGGAGTTATACTGATGATATGACCTTTAACAAGCGACATATTGATGCAGTATTAGCTCTGGATTTGGTTGATGTTGAGGCTATCAGAAATGCTCATTTTAAAGTGATCGTGGACACCATTAACTCTGTCGGCGGTATTATCCTTCCAGATCTTTTGAAAGCTCTTGGCGTGGAAGCACGCTTCCTGAATGGTATACCTGATGGTAATTTTGCACATAATCCGGAACCTCTGGAGAAGAATCTTGGCGGTATCATGGAGGCTGTCTCAAAAGGAGGCTATGATCTGGGCATCGTCGTGGATCCTGATGTTGACCGTCTGGCTTTCATTCAGGAAGACGGGAAAATGTATGGTGAAGAATATACGCTGGTCACGGTGGCCGATTATATATTGGATCATGTCAAGGGCTCTACGGTCAGTAATCTGAGTTCTACCCGTGCTTTGCGGGATGTTACGGAACGGCATGGCTGTACCTATTATGCTGCAGCCGTTGGCGAAGTGAATGTGACGACGAAGATGAAAGAGGTCGGTGCTGTCATTGGTGGAGAAGGAAATGGCGGGGTGATCTATCCGGCCTGTCATTATGGTCGTGATGCTCTTGTGGGAATAGCTTTGTTCTTGAGCAGTCTGGCTCAGAAAGGATGCAAGGTCAGTGAACTCCGGGCTACTTTCCCGAACTATTTCATGGCTAAGAACCGGATTGACTTGAAACCTACTACGGATATCAATGCTATCCTCGAGAAGGTAAAGGATCAGTATCATTCTCGGAAAGATGTCCAGGTGACAACAATAGATGGTGTCAAACTCGATTTTTCGGATTGCTGGGTTCATCTGCGTAAGAGTAATACAGAGCCGATTATCCGTGTCTATAGTGAAGCTAAATCGAAAGAGAAAGCTGATGCTATCGGCAAGCAGATTATGCAAGAGGTCGAACAGATGCTGTAACAGCATCGGGAGAATGAATCTTGCAGAAATTCAGGCAGGCTATCCGATTAGATGGCCTGCCTGATGCGTTTTCTCCCATATTGTTGTTTTTCAGAGTCGTTTGTTTAATGAAAGTGGATGACTCCTGTCGGAAGAATAGTTGTATGGTGATTCGTCAGATTCTTGCCAATGATAATTCCGCCTTCAGCATTGATGCCCTCTCCTTGATGTTTCAGTATGGCAGTTCCGGAAATATCTTTATATCCGGTATTTGTAGTTGTTGTTTCCAGCGTTGTTTGTATAGAATTGTTTGGGTTAAGGAGAAAGGTATAACTGCTGAATTGATTCCATACGAAAAAGGAAGAAAGATTGGAGAATCTTCCTGTTTCTATATTCTCACCTAAGACGAAATGAGGAGAAAAGCGATATGTCCCTGAAAGATACAGAGAGTAGACGTTGATGGGTCGTTCATGCTTGAAATGAAGATCACCGAAATGCGTGCCTCCTCTCAGTAAAAATTCTCTTGTTCTCCAAAGCGGAAACTCAGTTGTCGCGATGCGATATTTCATCAGTAATTCTACTTGATGCTCCTGCATGGATATTGTCAGGGGGAGTTTGTCCGCAATAGGATAGATATAGACTGGACGTGTTCCTTGCAGAAAAACAGATGGATATTCTTTCCATAGAGAATCAACAGAAACGGGCGCCCCTGTCTGTTTGATCAGATGAAGGTCCATAGGTGTAGGGCTCGTCTTCAGATAGTCAGGATGATTAGTCTGTCTTTCTGCCTCTTGGGACTGAGGTTTGAAAATTTGTGTCCGGATATCCTGAGCATAAATATCGAAAGGAAACAGGAAAACAACCCCTGTTACTAAAATCCATTTCAGTTGTGCTTTCCTCATATTCTATTAGTATTTCTCTATTCTGATGACTGTCAAAAGACAGAAAACCCCTATGCAAAGTTATAATAATTATTTAGAATTGAGGAGAATTTTTTGTTAACTGTAACTTTTATAGGAAGAGACTAATAAGCAGAACCTGTACTCTTATCATTAGAAATATTCTTGTTTGATAAAAAATTACTTCTCTAGGTTAGCAATTAACATATCTCAGGGATATAATAAGTAAAAAGGCGATGGAAAGAAGGCGCATAACTAAATTGTGTCAAAGACTGTTGACCGGTTATTATTACTCCATGATTTAAGTTTTACTTTATTCCGATGAAATCGCTTAGTGGCCTAATTTTGGCCCTGTATGTGTTTAAGTGTTCTTTCAGAATGGGGCTATGCTTAAAGGTAATGGGTTGAGTACCATCAAAATGAAGTA
>DHOX01000076.1 GCA_002409785.1 Prevotella sp. UBA5379
AAAGATAAGAATAAATGATCTGTCATGCAATATCTGCTGACTGATATGGATTTGTGAATCAAGGAAATAGCAGCGTGTGTGGATGTTTTCCAAGTATATTTAACTCACATTAACTTTATGGGGGGAAGAAATATGGTGATATGCTTGTGCTCTTGGCAAAACAATTTTATCTTTGTATGTATGATCCGGAAGAACAAGGGGAAGCAATTTTCTTCTTTATCTGTCGGATCCTTGGTTAACCAGTTATATTTAGAATTAAACTAAAAGAAAAAACTATGGAAAATTTCGTGAAGAGGAATATCGGTCTGGTGGCTCATGATGCCAACAAAAAGGATCTCATGGAATGGTGTTTATGGAACTCGAATAAATTGATTGGACATAAATTCTATTCTACCGGTACCACAGGGCACTTGATCCTGGCTGCTTTGTCTAAAAAGCATCCGGAGGTAAAGTGGGATTTTACTATTCTTAATTCTGGTCCCTTGGGTGGTGACCAGCAGATGGGGTCTCTTATCGTGGCGGGGAAAATCGATTACCTGTTCTTTTTTACGGATCCGATGACCATGCAGCCTCATGATTCTGATGTCCGTGCCTTGACACGCTTGTGTAATGTGGAGAATATTGTGGTTTGCTGCAACCGGTCAACGGCTGACCATATCATTTCCAGCCCATTGTTCCAGGATGCAACTTATAAGCGGATCAAACCTGACTATTCGGCTTATTCTCACCGTTTTGCTAATCAACCGCTGGTGGAAGAGGTTGTGAAGTCCGTCAACACGCGGACGGGTTTAACGGACGAAACAGAAAGTGGGTCTGGTGAATCGGAGAAGGGGCTTGATAATGAGAAACCGGATACGGGAGAAAAGATAGTGGGGAATGCAGATCCGGCCCCTGTCAAATAAAGAAAATGTAAAATTCTGTCATTTATGGGGGCGTTTTCTCAACGAGAAAACGCCCCTTTATTCGTTCCTTATCTCTGCGTTCAGATCCTATATTTGGTTTTCGGCTTCTTCCTCCGGAATATCCGTATCTGAGGTCTCTGTGGAAGTTCCCTTTTCCGTTTTGGCGGCCAAAGCCTTGTTCTTGATGTTCTCAATGGCTGAGTAGGCCCGCTTCCTGGTGAGCTTTAACTGATAGCGGTATACCAGGAAGGTGGTACACCCGTAGACGATGACTTGTATCCATAAGGGTATGATAAACTTCTGGACTTCGTCCAGCGTTGCGCCCATATCATTGATGGAGATGAATGCTCGGATTCCCCAGGTTGATGGGATCAGGGCTGCAACACCCTCCCAGAATCCCGGGATGTTACTGAGAGGCCAGGATACCCCTGTCATGAATAGAAAAGGAACTGAAGTGAAGATGACTAGTAACAGGACATTCTCCCTGTAGCGTACAAAGCAGGACAGAGTCATGCCGAAGAAGGTGACCGCGAGGATGAAGGGAATAAGTAGTCCCCAGAGTGCCAGAGGGTCTGATAATTCTGTGAAATGGAAAAAGTGGGGGACGCAGAGGGTGACATAAGCTGCCTGTACACAGTAAATCATAAAGCATGCCATGGCTTTGCCCAATATGATCCGGAAAGTCCCCATATAGTGTCTGCTGATCGGTACAAGTTCCTTATAGCGGTTGTTCTCTCTCGCGGTTCCGGCGGATAAGCCGATGCCCAGAAGCAGGGTTTGCTGAAGGATCAGCATGAGTACGCCGGGAATGATGGCATTGCCATAGCCCCCTGGCTCATTGAAGATGGCAACATTACTCGATTTGATGGGGTTGGCAGTGACATTATCTTCCTGATTCGTGAAATCGGCTGACCGGCTGATCTGAATCTTGGAATTGATCTTGTTGGCTACATTTACCGCAGTACTGTAAACAGCACGATAGTAAAGCATCAGGCTCATGTCTGCGTATGTGCTTACATGACTCGTCTCATTCCGGTAAACTCTCTTCTCGAAATCTTCCGGAAAATAGAGTACGCCATGCACGGCGTTCCGGCCGGCGAGTTGCTTGGCTTCTTCCAGATTATCACAATAATAGGCTACTTTCGTGTCGGGACTGGCATCATAGTCACGGATAAACTCTCTGCTCAGATGACTGTGAGACATGTCTACGATGGCTACAGGTACATCTCTTATCACTTCGTTGTTGTAGATCCAGGAATATACCAGAGGATAGAAAAGTGGAACGAGAATACAGAAAATAAGTACCCCTTCGTCAGAAAAGGCATTGCGCATCTCCTTGGCCCAGATATAACACATATCCTGGATACCATGTCCGATAGCTTTTATAAAACCTTCTTGTTCCATTGTTTAAGGAATATAAATATCATGTAGCATTGCCCTCTTGAGATTTCCGCTTGTGAGCAATGGCAATATGGTAAAGCAGCACAGTGCGATGACATCGCTTAAAACGTATGTGAGGGGGAAGTCATTGAATATGCACGTATGGTAAATGACATAGTAGTGCCGCAGGGGGAACATCTGGGCAATGGCCTGGATCTCGGGGGCCATGCTTTCGAGGGGATAGGTGGATCCGACAACTGAGAAACTCACTACGGACCATAGTGAGCAGATGCTCATGGCCATGCGCAGGGATGGCATCAGCCCGAAGGCGAAAATACCGAAACTCTGGCAGGATATGACGGAGAGGAAACCGAGTAGGAGCATTCTGCCTACTCCTCCTGGATGGGGGAACCCCAGGACGTAGTAGATGTAAAATTCGAAGCAGTAGAAGATAGACAGGAAAATGAGTGTCTGCGGCAGCATCTTACCGGCAATGGCTACGTAAACGTTGTTGTGCGCCATGGCCATCCACTGCCGGGAACGTTTGAACTTCAACTCTGTCCCGATGGAATAGGGAGTGATCAGAAATACGAAAAGTAACAGGACTCCCGGTACGATAAAGGTACTTAAGTAGACATTATAGTTGGTCCATGGATTACCGATCAGGTGCAGGTCTATTGCAACCGGCTGGATATTAGTCGCTATTTCCTGGTCTGTCTTTCCCATTGCCGCAAGTTTTTCCGTTCCTACGCCGGCTGTCCCCAGTGCACTGGCTGTCTTCAGGTCACGATAGAGCAGGTTACCTGCCAGCAGGTATTCCGTATTATAATAATAGGACATCTTGGCTTGTACTCCTCTCATGATGTCTCTGGTCATGCCTTTGGGAATATAGAGAAAGCCGAAGATGTTATCCTTCTGGATGTCTCTTCTGGCCTCGTTTACGTTCTCATAACTTTCTACGATACTTGTCGTTTGCAGGCCATCAAGACGGCGTATAATGGCACGGGAAGTTGGTGTGTTATCCTGGTCGACAATTCCCACTGGCATTTTGGCAGGAACTCCTTCCCCCATCAGTGAAGTGAAAAAAATGACTACAATGATGGGGAAGAAAATCATGCAGAAAGCATAAATAGGATTTCTTCGGATATTGCCACACTCTCTCAGGGCAATCAGATAAATGTCTTTGAGGACTTTCAATGTCTACCCCTTTTTGTTATTTCTTTATTTTCTTGATAATCAGACTCATTCCCGGACGCAGACCTTCTAAACTGGTGATCGGACGGGCTTTGACTTCAAATGTCTTCAGGTCATACTGGCCTGTTGTCTTGGTGGCTTTCCACGTGGCGTATGATCCTTCATCCTTGATGTAGTAGACGCGCATCTTGATGTTTTTGTCAAATGCCGGAACGTATGCGGTGAAGGTCTGTCCGAGATTCAAATGCTTCAGATGGTCTTCCCTCACGTTGAAATCTCCCCAGAGGTCATTCATGATGTCTATGCTCATGATGGGGGATCCCATATTGACAAGTTCCCCGACTTCAGGATAGACGTCGGAGACTTCTCCTTCTACGGGAGAGATCTGAACGGTCTCCTTTAAGAGGGAACTCATCACCTTTACGGCATCTCTGGCGGCCTGGGTGTTATGTGCAGCTATCTGCTTCTCCTGGGAGCGGGCTCCACTCTTGGCAAGGTCATATTGGGCTTCTGCCGCCTTTACCTGAGACGATGCGGCTTGATAGGCTGCCAGCGCTTCATCTCGTTTCTGGCCGGCGATGACTCCTTCATTATAGAGGTTTTGCATCCGGGTATAGGTCTTCTTGGCTATCGTTCGGGCGGATACGGCAGTCATCACCATTTGGTATGCTGCCTCAATCTGCTGCTTCCTGGCTCCCGCATCGGTCAGATTCTGCATGGCTTGGGTGGCCTCTCCTGTGGCTTCCAGCACCTGTTTCTGTGCGGAAATTTCCGGTACTTGAAGGATGGCAAGGGTGTCTCCTACATGGACATAGTCTCCCTCCTTGACCCTGAGTTCTTCGATACGCCCGGGGAGTTTGCTGGATACCCGGTATTCTGAAACTTCTACTTCACCTTGAATGATGTCTTTCTGCTTTCCAAAAGTGAAAAAACCGATGATGCCCACCACGATGACGACCAGGGCAAATCCCAGGACTGCGAGCATGATGTTGTTATGTTGTGATTTCGCTGACATAATTATATAGCGTGATTTTTGTTTCTATGATTATCTTAAAATACCAAGAGCCTTTTCCAACTCTGTCTGAGCGAGTTTTAAGTCCACTTCTGCATCTATCTTCTCACTCTGGGCTTGTTGCCAGGCGGTCTGGGCTCTCATGACATCTGTTACTTTCATGATCCCTTCCTTGAATCCGAGATCGGCGGAACGGAGATTTTCATCAGCGCTCTTCAGATTCTGGTTTGTCATCACAAGCCTCTTATGGGCTTCTTTGATCTTAAACCGGCTTTGAGATATTTGCAGTTGAATCTTTTCACGGGTATCTGCTATTTGCATCTCGGCAATATTGGATGCTGCCTCAGAGGCTCTTACTTTGTATGACCCTTCATTCCAGCTCCATAAGGGTACTTCTACGGTAAGCCCCAGGGTCCAGACGCCGGCAATTTGTTTCTGGAATCCATTGAACGTGTTGGGACTGGATACCAGATAGCCTCCTGTCGCCAGGACATGAGGCAGGTATTCTGCCCGGATCATCTTAGTGTTCTGCTTGCTGATATCTATGGTGTTCTGAAGAATCCTGATCTCGGGACGGGTCATGAGGTCTGAATCGGTCGGCTGGACTATGGACAAACTGGAGGAATCCAGATTCTTCTTGTTCTCGTCTGCAAGATGTATGTCTTCGTCCAAAGGCAGCCCGCAGAGTTGGCAGAGATACATCTTTGCCAGTGACAGACCGTCTTCCACCTGAGTGACTTGCATGTCAGCTTCATTGACCTTTACGTCCACTTGCAGGCCGTCTGACTTGGTGGCTACACCTTGGGCAATCATTTTATGGACATCATCACTGAGCTTCTTGATTAGTTTGTGATAACTGTAGACCAGGTCTTCTTTCTGCTTCAGTGAGACAACCATCCAGTACGCCTGATCCGTATGATAGAGGGTGGTCTGTGTCGTAAAGTCAACACCGTTTGCCGCTAATTGCTCATTAATGTCTGCTATTTTATTGGCTGCATTAATGGCTCCACCCATATAGACGGGTTCTCTGACCATAACTGATCCTGACCAGATGTTGTGGGTGTCCGTGCGGAACGCGTTCTTGATCTTTGTGCCTATCTGGTCTCCTAAACTTCCGAGTGTAGGGCTGTATTGCTGTAACAGGCCTGCAAGCTGCTGGGCCATTTGTGGGGTGAGAAGTCCTTGCTGGACCAATGAAGTGATCAGGTCGGAAGCTCCTGTGCTGAGACTCCCGATAGAATTACTCCCTAAATGGGTCAGAGCGTCCTTTTGTCTGCTGTTGAGCAGGGATATTTCGCGACTGAAAAACTGATAACCGCCTATAGCATCTACTTTGGGTAGATACTTAGTACGCATAGCCTTTTGTGTATTATAGGCTACTTTCTCGTTTAATTTGGAAATGTTGAGTTGCTTGTTGTTGCTCAGAGCCATCTCCCTGCAATCTTGCAGACTCAGGGTCTGTTGGGCTGTTGCCGGTAACATAGCTCCTAAAAAGGCGACAATTGTTGCTAATTTCTTCATGTACATGAATTTTGTTCTTGCATGAAATGGATTCGACGACTATAATATAAGTAATACCTATTATTGTATACAGGAGATCTAAAACTTGTTAGAGAACTCGCTTATATAGGGTCGGCAATGGATTCCTTCTCTTCTCGGATGGGTTCATCTTAAAAGTTTCCGGTCCTGCTTATAGAATAGTACCTATATCTTTTTGTTCTAAACTTCTTGCAAATGTAAGGCTTTTATGTTGATTGGCCAAGAAAAAAAGCACAGTTTACCGTTAAAGGAATTAAATGTAATATTTTTAGCGAAAAAAGGACCAACGTTCAAATTATTTTCTTATCTTTGCATCGTAACCGTAAACTGTAATATGTATGAAACGAAACAATTTCCTATATAGGACTTTTCGCTTGTACTATGATGGCTTTCGTGATATGACCGTGGGAAAGACGCTATGGGCGGTGATTCTGATTAAACTGTTTATCATTTTTGCAATATTAAAAGTGTTTTTCTTCCCGGATTTCATCAGTCATCATGCCAGGAAGGGACAGGAGAGCCAATTTGTGTCTGAACAAGTTCTTAACCGGACCACTCCGTCGGCGCAGATGACGCCACGGCCGGTGAAGCCGCGGCTGCCCGGTTCCAGATAAGGGCTTTTACGGCTACGGAAAATCGGAAAGAACGAATCAATAAATAATTTAAAATCATATATAATGAACCTTTTGGACATTACAACCGCTACAATTGACTGGTCGAGGGCACAGTTTGCGCTAACGGCCATCTATCATTGGCTGTTCGTCCCGCTGACGCTGGGACTGGCCATTATCATGGGGATTATGGAGACCTGCTATTACCGGACGCGGAAGATCTTCTGGAAAGATGCTGCCCGTTTCTGGCAACGGCTTTTTGGAATCAATTTCGCTATGGGGGTGGCTACAGGGATCATCCTGGAATTTGAGTTTGGTACGAATTGGAGTAACTATTCCTGGTTCGTAGGGGACATATTTGGTACTCCTCTGGCCATTGAGGGGATCTTTGCTTTCTTCATGGAGGCTACTTTCGTGGCGGTGATGTTTTTCGGATGGAAGAAGGTCTCTCCCGGATTTCACCTTGCTTCTACCTGGCTCACGGGATTGGGCGCGACTCTTTCCGCCTGGTGGATCCTGGTCGCTAATGCCTGGATGCAGGATCCGATAGGATCTGTGTTTAACCCGGATACCATGCGTTTCGAGATGAGCTCTTTCGCTAAAATAGCCTTGTCTCCTTTCGCCGTGGATAAGTTCTTCCATACCGTGATCTCTTCCTGGATCATTGGGGCGGTCTTCTGCGTGGCAGTAAGTGGTTGGTATTTACTGAAACACAGGGAGGAAAAATTGGCTAAAGAGAGTATTAAGATAGCTGCTATCGTAGGACTGGTCTCTTCGGTCCTGACCGTCCTGATTGGAGACAACTCGGCAGTGATGGTTTCGAAGGTGCAACCGATGAAACTGGCTTCGATGGAAGCGTTGTATCATGGTGGAAATGATCAGGCCTTGACGGTCGTGGCGGCTGTCAATCCTTTTAAACAACCGGACTATGAGAAGGTCAGGGAAGCTCCTATGAAGGTAGGTGTTCCTGATGGACTTTCTCTGTTGGCTACCCGGAAGATTCATGGTTATGTGCCCGGCATTAATGAGCTTCTGAACGGATATACGCTGCCGGATGGTACCAGGGAACCTTCTGTGGAGCAAAAAATGGCTATGGGCAAAAAGGCTATTGCGGCTTTGGTGCAATACCGTAAGGGGAAAAAGGATGCGGTAACCAAAAAGACGGTGATGGATAATATCAAATATTTCGGCTATGGGTATGTGAAGAATCCCCGCCAGGTCGTACCGTTCATCCCCGTCAACTTCTGGGCTTTCCGGGTCATGGTCGGCATAGGATTCCTCCTGGTGCTGTTCTTTATAGTGGATCTGTTTATGGTCTATAAGAAGGACATCAGCCGTTATCGCTGGCTTCAGGTGGTCTCAATCATCTTCCTTCCATTGACCTATCTGGCCAGTGAGTCGGGATGGCTGGTGGCTGAGTTTGGCCGGCAGCCGTGGACCATTCAGGATATGCTGCCTACCTGGGTAGCCGTTTCTGATCTCCACTCTGGATCCGTAGCCCTGACCTTTTTTATCTTCCTGGCACTTTTCACAACGATGCTGACAGTGGAGATATGCATTCTTTTCAAACAGATCAAGAAGGGGCCTGAGCATACTGAGAAAGAGATAGTAAAGGTGGACGCTTAAAATTTTCTGATTATGACATATTCTTTTCTTCAACAATATTGGTGGTTTGTGATCAGTTTGCTGGCCGCATTCCTGGTGTTCCTGCTTTTTGTGCAAGGGGCCAACAGTCTGATATTCAATTTGGGCAAGACTCCTGAGGAGCGCCGCCTGGTCGTAAATTCTACAGGACGGAAGTGGGAGTTTACTTTTACGACTCTGGTCACCTTCGGGGCCTCTTTCTTTGCCTCTTTTCCTCTTTTCTACAGTACTAGTTTTGGAGGCGCTTACTGGTTGTGGATGATCATTTTGTTTACTTTTGTCGTCCAGGCAGTGAGTTATGAATTTCAGAACAAGATAGGAAATTTTTTAGGTCCTCGGACCTTCCAAATTTGCCTGATTATCAATGGCGTCGTAGGTCCATTACTGATCGGGGGGGCTGTAGCCACTTTCTTTGATGGTTCTAATTTTGTCATTAATAAGATGAACATGATCAGTGGTCTGCAGCCTGTGATCAGCCATTGGGCGAATGCCAGCAATGGTCTGGACGCTTTGCTGGATCCCTGGAATGTGATTTTCGGTATTGCTGTATTCTTGCTGGCTCGTGTTCTGGGGCTCCTTTATATTGTCAATAATATAGCTGATGAAAAAATCCGGATGAGAGGTCGCAGACAGTTGCTTTATAATGCCATCGCTTTCCTGGCATTTTTCCTGACCTTTCTTATCCGTACGCTCTTGAAAGACGGCTTTGCCTATCAACCTGGAACCGGTGTCATCTTTATGGAACCGATGAAGTATCTGAAGAATCTGATAGAGATGTGGCCATTGCTTCTGGTTTTCGTGGCTGGCGTTGTCTTGTTGCTTTTCGGCGTGATCCGTACGGTCTTCAGCAAGACTTATATAAAAGGTATCTGGCCGGCAGGCTTTGGCGTGGTGATGGTCGTTCTTGTCCTGCTTCTCATTGCAGGATGGAATCATACGGCTTTTTATCCTTCCAATGTTGACTTGCAGAGCTCGCTGACGATCGCTAACAGTTGCAGTAGTAAGACGACACTTACGGCAATGTTCTATGTCTCTCTCTTCCTGCCGGTAGTTTTTGTCTATATTTATTTCGCTTGGAGAGCTATTGACAAGAAGAAGATAAAAGCATCGGATATCAAGAATGATACGGCTTATTAAATGATCACCTTATTATATTCTTAATTTTCAAGATGGCCTGCTCTTGATTTGCCACGTTTTCTGTCAATCGTTACCTCAATGTACCATACAGCTTGCCTCTATGGTGCATTGAGCCCATCCCGATGGTGCATACAGTTTGTCCCGATGGTGTATCCCTCTTGCCTTGATGGTGCATATCGCATTATGTAATGGCGTGTTTACGGTGATGGATGACCCGGACGGAATGTCGTGCTGGTTACAAAGGGGTGATCGGATGATCCCTGAGAAATATTCTTATAAAAAAAGCAATGCGAGGTTTAGCATTGCTTTTTTTATAAGAAGGAGGGACGGTTCTTTGGAGAATGTCCCCTTAATGGTATTTAGTCATTTCTTACCTTGAAAGGAAAAATCACAAGGCAGGGAGGCTAACTGATAATAGAGAGTCTTCGCTATTCTCCAGTGTCCTGCGTCGTTTGGATGCAGACGATCCGTATCGAGGGTGTGATAGTAAATGGCGCTCTCATCGAAAAGAGGATAAAGACCGGAAACGGAGTTCAGGTCAATGACGGGCATGGCCCAGATATTACCGGCTTCTTTTACGGATTGTACATAGGCGTCAAAATATTCACCGCAGGCATTTTGATATTGCTCAGTGGGCTGGATGTTCGAATTGCCGGCATAGAAATAGGCTCGGTGGATAGGGGTGAGCAGGACTACCTGTTTGGTCGGGAACATTTTCTTGATGGTGCTCAGTGCAATGTTGATGCGCCCGCGGTAGGTGCCTTCGTCCATGCAGGGGGTGCGTCTCCTGCGGAGTACGGTGGCTTTTGGCTGATGGACGGCGGCTACTACAGAATCTTCGGTCTCGTTGTACCAGTGTCCTATGGGGACTGCTGCATTGAAATCATTCGTCCCGATGAAGATGAGTATGGCGTCAAACTGGTCTCCGTGTTCTGATTTCAGTTGACGGGCTTGCCGCGGGATGTCATTCCATTGCCGTCCGCTGACTCCATAAACATAGGGGGTGATTCCTAAAAGCTCCTGGAGGTAATTCCAGTATTTCTTCTTTGACCCTTTGTTGTTTGGATCTGTGATGGAGTCTCCGAAATAGGCAACTCGTTTGCCACTCCAGGGGTGTACAAAGGTGGCGTCACGTTCTACTGTTTTTTTTGCCATTCCGGGTAAAGCCAGAAGCAGGCATAAAAGTAATGTTAAGGTCTTTTTCATCTCTTTCTTTTCTTATTTTAATAGATTAATGATTGCAAATTTAAATAATCTTGAAGAGAAAACCGTCTCTTGTTCTTACTTTTTGTGCATCGCGTATTTGTTTTTTCTCTTTCTGTTTGGTGTTGCTTGAGCAGATTGTCTGCTAGGATACCGTGAAAGGTATAAAAACTTGCCTTTTGAGGACTGAGGAATGGAATAATTTCCTTTTTTGCCCTAACATACTATTATATGAATAGATAGAGTTTTCAAAGCTTCTTTTTCCCGGT
>DHOX01000036.1:0-1783 GCA_002409785.1 Prevotella sp. UBA5379
AAAAAATTAAAATAAAACGCAATTAATCGATTACTCTTGACTTATATCAATTCAAAGAACTTCTTCACCTTATTATATTATACTGCTTACGATTTTCAAGATGAAAGGCCCATTTACCTCTCCACCCTATTAATTTTCTATAAATTAACAACGATTATTTGTAAAGCCAGGGCAATGTTCGTAAATTTGCGAATTACAAGTAAAGGGCATACAACCTCCTTGAAATGACTAGTTTTACTTTATCCAGTAAAGTCAGGTCCCAATCATTAAGGATTTCCCCCACATCATATATATATAAAGCATATCGGAACAGCATTTCACACCATTCGGAAAAAGAACAAACAACCTGTTTCCGAAACCGACGGACAAGAATTAATTAAAACATCAACTATGGATGAGAAAAAATACGGAATCAAAACTGAACAAATAGCACGTTTCGCCAAAGCCTTAAGTCACCCGGCAAGAGTTCAGATCATGCAATTTTTAGCAAGACAGAACGAATGTTATTTCGGAGACATTAACGACGAACTCCCTATAGCCAAAGCCACAGTCAGCCAGCACCTGAAGGAATTAAAAGATGCCGGACTAATACAAGGGACCATCATTCCCCCTAAGGTTAGATACTGCATCAACATAGAAAACTGGAATTATGCACGAGAACTTTTCGGAGATTTTTTCTCACAGGGAATTCAGACAGGCAAATGTGAATGTAAAGACAAATGAATAGGGCCGACAGAGGATTACAAATCTGGCAGAAACAGACAAAAGTCCTTAATTTTCATTAACGGATCATCAAAAAGTTAAAATTCATGTTTTTTCTTGTTTATTCTGTACAATGGCCCTATATTTGCACAGATTATCATTAGGAATTAAAAGAAGAAATTTATGACAGAAGAAGAATTGTACAACTCATTAAATCATTATGAGGAACCCAAGCAAAGCAAAGCAAGAGAGTTGAACCAGGCGCTCCCTATCCTCACGCGGAAGATGTACGTATGGATGGCGCTGGCCCTGGTTATAACAGGTGTAACCGCTTTTGGTGTCGCCGGCAGCCCGAATCTATTAAGGGCCATCTATACCAGTCCAGCCATCATGTGGGGGCTTATCATCGGAGAATTTGCTTTAGTCATTGGCGTCAGTGCCGGCATCAACCGACTTTCACTGGGCACAGCGACCTTCATGTTTATCCTCTATTCGGTCCTCAATGGAGCGCTGTTCTCATCCATTTTCATGATCTATACAGCCACCTCTATTGCTAAAGTGTTCTTCATCACGGCAGGAACCTTCGGGATAATGGCCGTCTATGGTGCCACTACTAAAAAGGATCTCAGTTCCATTGGGAACATTTGCTTCATGGCACTTATCGGTCTGGTCATTGCTACTCTGGTAAATCTCTTTCTGAGAAGTGCTGCATTTGACTATATCCTCTCTTATATCGGTATTGCTATTTTTATAGGATTAACGGCATGGGATACTCAAAGGATGAAGAGAATACTCTCTACCCAGTATGAAGTCAATGAAGGAGCGCAAAAACTTGCATTGCTGGGGGCTTTGAACCTTTACATGGACTTCATTAACCTGTTCCTCTATCTTCTGAGGATATTTGGCAATAGCAGCAATCATTAATATCCATCCTTAGTTCTTCTCGAATTGAGTCAGAGAAGAACTAAGGAATCCGTCCGTCTCGGTCATTGTCACCTGACTTCCACAGCCACAGTCAATTGTCACCGATAGGGTGTATTTGGTACCCCATAAGAGTGTATTTTGGTAGAGCATTATGGTG
>DHOX01000036.1:1920-10288 GCA_002409785.1 Prevotella sp. UBA5379
TTTTGGTAGAGCATTATGGTGCATTATGGTGCATTATGCTCCAGTAGAGGTAACGTGGATTGGGCTGAATCCGGCTGACGCCTTTTCTCCTTCCAAGAGAGACAAACAGATGTCCTTTTTCTTCTCATCCAGAGACCCACAGACAGCGGAGGAAAACTATGCCAAATCATGGACAAGCATATCCCTTGACCTTTTCAAGCATAGAGTGAATTCTGAGTTTCTTCTTCATCTATAAACACCCGTTGATCCCGGTTTTCATCTCAACGGTAAAACCGGAATCAATTATTTTTTATCCGATTCAGGACAGTGCCAAGTCTTTGCATCTGTTTTTCGATTTGAAAAAGACCAGTTCAAAAGAAACTTTAATTCAAGACATTCCGGAAATGATCCATTGATCAGGAAACCAGTAAGCTCCCCGAGCAGGATTGAGTCCAGATAAAGTTTTCATAGCGATTCAAGTTTTCAACAGTCACGGATGTATTTATATGCAACAAACAAGCAATATAAATACATTTTCTCTCTTTTTTATTATTTTTATGCAAATATATTTTCTTATTTGAATATAAATCTATATTTTTGCAGACAACATCGAATAAAAATACATCTTATGAAAGTTAAAGACAGCAGATTGGAAGCCCTAAAGATGATCATCTCCAGTCAAGAACTGGGAAGTCAGGAAGAAGTACTTGAGGCCCTTTCAAAAGAAGGGTTCAAACTTACGCAAGCCACGCTCAGCCGTGACCTCAAGCAGTTGAAGGTAGCCAAAGCCGCCAGTATGAACGGGAAATATGTATATGTATTACCAAACGAGACCATGTACAAACGTGTCCATAGCCCCCAATCAGCGATGAAGATGATGCAGTCTCCCGGATTCTTGTCTCTGAATTTTTCAGGAAATATCGGTGTTATTAAGACCCGTCCAGGTTATGCCAGCAGTATTGCCTACAATATAGACAGTGCCAGGCTCCCGGAAATACTGGGGACAATTGCCGGAGACGATACCATCTTCATTGTGAAAAAAGACGATACCAGCGAAAAAGTCATTACAGACGAACTGATGGCAGTTATTCCAAGTCTATAACGAGCATGGGAGGGTAAGAACGACATACGGCCAACACCAATAAAGAAGAAAAGAACAAAATTATCAAAGAATGGCCAAAGACCATGCATATTAATTACAAAAAATGGAAGAAATCATAGTAAGGGTAGCTGATACATCAGATGAGAAATATGTAGACACCATTCTCAAGACGATCGCAGAGGCTGCAAAAGTACGTGGCACGGGTATCGCCAAGCGTACACACGAGTATTTGGCCACAAAGATGAAGGAAGCCAAAGCAGTGATAGCCCTTTCAGGTGACAAGTTTGCCGGTTTCAGCTATATTGAAACCTGGGGGAACAAAGAGTATGTCACAACATCAGGCCTGATCGTTCATCCGGATTTCCGAGGATTCGGTATAGCAAAACGAATCAAGAAACTTACCTTCACACTTGCCCGGGTACGATGGCCGAATGCCAAGATATTCTCCTTGACAAGCGGGTCTGCCGTTATGAAGATGAACACCCAGTTAGGGTATCTCCCCGTTACCTTCAATGATCTTACCAATGATGAAGCATTCTGGAGAGGTTGTGAAGGCTGCATCAATGTAGATGTCCTCCACCGCACCCACCGGAAATACTGTATATGCACGGCAATGCTCTTCGACCCAAAGGAAGTTTTGCCGGTCAAGATTCCCAAAGAGGTAATGGACAGAATCAAGAGAATAGACAGTAAGGAGTAGCAGATGCACGCTCAAAGCATCCATGTAATTACTGTTTTAAGCATAAAATATCGGATCAAAAAAGTGAAAGAGGAATAAGTAAACATTATAAACAAACAGGTAAGATTATGGAAAACAAGAAAGTTGTCGTCGCCTATAGCGGAGGTCTGGATACCTCCTATACCGTTATGAAACTCTCCCAGGAAGGCTGGGATGTTTACGCAGCATGTGCCAATACGGGCGGATTCAGTGCCACTCAATTGAAGAAAAACGAAAAAAGCGCCTATCAACTTGGAGCCAAGCAATATGTCACTCTTGACGTGACCCATGAATATTATGAGAAGTCACTGAAATATATGATTTTCGGTAATGTCCTTCGCAACAACTGTTATCCTATCTCCGTAAGCAGCGAGCGTATTTTCCAGGCGATAGCCGTTGCCCGCTATGCGAAAGAGATCAATGCAGATGCCATCGCCCACGGTTCGACAGGAGCCGGGAATGATCAGATCCGCTTCGACATGACCTTCCTTGTCATGTGTCCCAATATTCAGATCATCACTCTGACACGTGATCACCACCTGGCCCGTAAAGAAGAAATCGACTACCTGAACTCACATGGTTTCAGCGCTGATTTTACTAAGTTGAAATACAGCTATAATGTAGGAATATGGGGGACCAGTATCTGCGGAGGCGAGATTCTCGATTCTGCAAAAGGACTACCGGAAGAAGCCTATTTGAAGCATGTCACCCAGACGAAAGAGAGTGAGCTCAAGATTACTTTTACAAAAGGAGAGATCAGTGCTGTCAACGGTGAAAAATTCGACAACAAGGTAAAGGCCATTCAGAAGATTGAAGAAATAGGTGCAGCATACGCCATCGGGCGTGATTGCAACGTAGGAGACACGATTATCGGCATCAAGGGGCGTGTCGGTTTTGAGGCCGCCGCTCCCAAACTGATTATTGAAGCTCACAGGTTATTAGAGAAATATACACTCAGCAAATGGCAGCAGTACTGGAAAGATCAAATCGGCAACTGGTATGGAATGTTCCTCCATGAGAGCCAGTATCTCGAGCCTGTCATGCCGGATATTGAAGCTATGCTGGTCTCTTCACAAAGACACGTCAATGGAACGGCCATACTCAAGCTCCGTCCTCTAAGTTTCGAGACGGTCGGCGTCGACTCTCCCGATGATCTGTTGAAATCAAAACTTGGGGAATATGGTGAAATGCAGCATGGCTGGACAGCCGAAGAGATGAAAGGATTCATCAAAGTGCTCTCTACTCCACTGCGCGTCTATTATGGCATCCATCCGGATGAGAAGAGATAAGGAACGGAGCAATGATCCAAACCCTAACCGGTAGACTTCTTTAAAGATAATGATCTTGCTGAAAATTCATCCTGCCTCACAATTTTCCAATCCTCAACTCCAGAAAGCTGACAAGATCAGAAAGAGGAAAGCACTGAACCGATCATCTGAAGATGTGAACGTAAGTGGGGTATGTGCCGGCATCGCCGAGTACCTCAAGGTCAACTCTACCTGGATCAGGATGGTCTTTGTACTTATAACCGTGCTCACCGGACTGATCCCAGGAATAATCGCTTACCTTTTACTGGCAAGATCCATTCCCAAAAATCTGGACAGGCATCCAGCAAATACACATCCTGATCGTCAGAAGGATAAATCCTCACAGGATTTCCCCGTCGTGCCACACGGATGACCCTCTCAGGACAAAAGAGAAAAGAAAAGGTCATAAAATGACAGGCCGGCAATAATGAAATCAAATTCAGAGTCAAGGCTTAACACCTGACTTTCAAAAGACAAAGAAATATGGAAAACAGAAAGAATAAAAGGCTCACAAGATCAACGACAGATGTCAAGATCGGTGGTGTATGCGCAGGCATCGCCAATTATTTCGATGTAGACCCGACATGGATCAGGATTGCCTACGCAGCCTTCTCCATAATAACCTGCATCTTTACAGGAATAATCCTTTATATTGCCCTTTATCTGATTATGCCCAAAGACAGCTCCGTGGAGCAAGGGCGAGATTCCTCAAGAGAAGATAAAGAGGATCAGGATATATAAAAACATTTAATGAGTTCTCTTCAAAGCACCCATTGAGGAAGGGCACACGGACTTAAGATAGGAATGAAAAATAAGATTGAATCATGATCAAAGCAGGAATATTAGGAGCAGCCGGATTTACAGGTGGAGAATTAATTCGCCTTCTCATCAATCACCCAGGAGTACAGATCGTTTTTGCCAATAGCGAAAGCAATGCCGGCAATGCCGTTTCTGATGTCCATGAAGGCCTTTATGGGGATACCGACATGAGATTTACGTCAGAGATGCCTTTCGATAAGGTTGATGTGGTCTTTTTCTGTTTCGGGCATGGGAAGAGTGAAGCTTTCATGAAGGCCCATGACATACCGGAAAATGTAAAAATCATTGATCTGGCACAAGATTTCCGCCTTGCACCAGAGAGGGTCGCACAGACACAGCATCCGACAGCCCGGCAGCATGATTTCATTTACGGTCTTCCGGAAATCAACGCTGCACAGATCGCGAAAGCCCAGCATGTAGCCAACCCTGGATGCTTCGCCACCTGTATCCAGTTAGGCCTGCTCCCAGCAGCCAAGATGCATCTGATCACAAAAGACGTATCGGTCAATGCAATCACGGGAAGTACCGGAGCCGGGCAAAAGTTGCAAACGACGACACAATATTCCTGGAGGGACAATAATCTGAGTATCTATAAAGCCTTCAGGCATCAGCATATCCCGGAAATCCGGCAGAGCCTTAGGCAAGTACAGGGATTTCTCAATACAAGTATTGATTTCATTCCTTACCGCGGATGCTTTACCCGTGGTGTTTTTGCCACGGAAGTTGTCAAGACGGATGCTGACAGTGATGAAATTATTGCCGGGTATAAAGAGTTCTATAAGGATGCAGCGTTTACGCATTATATAGACCAGCCTCTGGATTTAAAACAGGTAGTAAACACCAATAAGGCACTCGTTCACATTGACAAAATAGATGATAAACTTCTGATTACCAGTTGCCTGGATAACCTCCTCAAGGGAGCAGTAGGACAGGCAGTACAGAACATGAACATCATGTTCGGAATAGATCAGAAATCAGGATTAAACTTAAAAGGAAGCGCATTTTAATGAAACTATTCAATGTATATTCACTCTTCGATGTTAATATCGTAAAGGGCAAAGGATGTAAGGTCTGGGACGATAAGAATCAGGAATACCTAGACATGTACGGTGGTCATGCTGTCATTAGTATAGGGCATTGCCATCCCCACTATATAGAAATGATGACCCGCCAGCTCCATCAACTGGGCTTCTACAGCAATTCCGTCATTAACCCGTTGCAGCAGCAATTAGCTGACCGACTGGGCAAGATCAGCGGCTATGATGATTATCAGTTTTTCTTGATCAACTCCGGGGCAGAGGCAAACGAGAACGCGCTCAAACTCGCCTCGTTCCATACCGGAAAGACCAGGATTCTTGCAGCGGAAAAATCGTTTCACGGCAGGACGTCACTGGCTGTCGAAGTTACGAACAATCCCAAAATTACGGCCCCCATCAATTCCAACAAACATGTAACCTTCTTGCCACTGAATGACCTGGAGGCATGGGAAAAGGAATTGTCAAAAGGGGATGTCTGTGCTTGCATTCTGGAATGTATACAAGGTGTCGGTGGCGTAAACATGGCCACGCCGGAATTTGCCCAAGGATTGCAAAAGGCCTGCCATGAACATGGCGCCGTTCTTATCACCGATGAGATCCAATGCGGCTATGGCCGGAGCGGCAAGTTTTTCGCACATCAATGGCTGGGCATCAGACCAGATCTGATCACTGTAGCCAAGGGTATTGGCAACGGTTTCCCTATGGGAGGAGTGCTTATCTCACCGGTATTCAAACCATTCTCCGGCGAACTGGGGACGACGTTTGGAGGGAATCATCTGGCGTGCACGGCTGCTCTCGCCGTACTTGATGTTTTCGAAAAAGAAGGACTCGTGGAAAATGCCCACCTGGTAGGAGAATATCTGATACAAGAATTAAAGGAGCTCCAGCAACGCAATAAGCATATCCTCGAAGTAAGAGGACGTGGACTGATGATCGGAGTCGTCATGGATGTACCCCAAAAAGATGTCCGCAGCAAACTGATCTATGAGCAACACTGTTTTACAGGTTGTGCCCAGAAGAACATTCTGCGTATCCTTCCCCCTCTCTGCCTGACCAGGGATGAAGCCGACCTCTTCATTGAAAAATTAGAAACAGTACTCAACGAGTTATAAAGCCAATGCGGAAGACCTGTCTCTGCCTTCTCAACAGACCGCTTCCTATCACTTAATAAAAACTCATAACAAGCAGAAAAGATCTCAATGCAGAAAATTATCCGTATCCATGAAGGCGTACCACGCATGCCAGAATGGCGTCTGGCAGAACCCGTAGAATTTGAATCCTCTGAGGGAGAACATATAGCCATAGTCGGGCCTAACGGAGGAGGAAAATCTTTGTTGGCTGACATGATCATCGGCAGGCATCCTCTGTTAATGCACGACCCCGAATATAATTTCACTCCAAGTAAGAAAGAACGGGTGTGTGATAACATCCGGTATATTACTTTCAGGGACTCCTATGGTGGAGATAACGACAAGACCTATTATCTTCAGCAACGCTGGAACCAACAGGAGATCGATGAACAGACACCTACCGTAAAAGGGAAACTCGAAGAAGCATTCCAACTGGCCGGTGAAGACACACCTGAACGCCGTTCACTGCAAGAGCATATCTACAAACTATTTGAAATGGAATCTTTCCTGGATAAGTATATTATACTTCTCTCCAGCGGCGAACTCCGTAAATTCAAATTGGCAGAGACACTATTTGCAGAGCCAAGGGTGCTGATTATGGACAACCCTTTCATCGGACTGGATGCGGAAACACGTACCCAATTGAAAATACTGCTTTCCCAACTAGCTAAGGGACACCATCTGCAAATTATCCTGATTCTTTCAAAATTGGACGATCTTCCCGAGTTTATTACTCATGTAGTAGAAGTAAAAAACTTGAAAGTTTATCCGAAAGTGACGAGGCAAGAATACGCAGCGCGTCCTATCCTGTCCCCCACCCAGCTACTGAGCGAAAAGAAACAGCAGGAGATCCTTCATCTCCCCTATAAGTCAAGGGAATACCATACTCATGAAGTAGTGAGGATGAATAAAGTGAATATCATCTACGGCAAACGCACCATTCTGAAAGATCTGAACTGGACCGTCTGCAATGGTGAGCGCTGGGCTTTGCAGGGACAGAACGGCGCCGGGAAATCAACACTTTTAAGTTTGGTATGTGCCGATAATCCTCAGAGCTACGCCTGCGATATTACCCTTTTCGATCATCCCCGGGGCAGCGGGGAGAGCATCTGGGATATTAAAAGACATATCGGCTACGTATCTCCGGAACTGCAAAGAGCTTACCAGAAGAATCTCGAATGCATCCGTATTGTAGCCAGTGGACTGAAAGACTCGGTAGGACTTTATGCCAAACCAACAGCAGAGGAATTAGAGACCTGCCGTTTCTGGCTGCACATCTTCGGACTTGAGAACTTCGAGCAGCGGCCATTCCTGAAAATCTCCAGTGGTGAACAGCGATTGGTGCTTCTAGCACGCGCTTTTGTGAAAGATCCCGAACTCCTCATCCTTGATGAGCCTCTGCATGGATTAGATAACACAAATCGGCGTATGGTCAAAGAAGTGATTGAAGCCTTTTGTAAAAGAAAGAACAAGACTCTTATTATGGTGTCTCACTATAAGGAAGAATTTCCAAAGTGTATTGACCATAGCATCTATCTGCAAAGACATCTGTAAGGATAAGGGAAGAGAATCGTCTGATCCACTAATCTCAATAAAATAAAGATATGCAATAAGAGTTTTCTTTATTTTTATTATCTTTGTGAATGAATCCTCAAGGCAGAGGAGAAACGATTATTAAGTATTAGACCAATTTACCCATCATAACAAATGGGAAAAACAACAAACACACGTATGAAAATTTCTATTATCGGAGCAGGTGCCATGGGGGGCGCATTTGCAGAAGGACTATTGAGAAGCCAGACTTTTAAACAGGAGGATATTACCGTCGCAGATCCCACACCTGCCAAATTGGAGCATTATGCAAAAGAGGGAGCAAGCGTTACGACAGAAAATTCTGTAGCCGCTAAAGCTGACATTGTCTCCATCGTCGTCAAACCGGACATCATTGAAATGGTGTTAGGGGAAATCAAAGATAGCCTGGACTACAAGAAGCAAATACTGATCATCATTGCTGCCGGCGTTTCTTCCACTCAAATAAACGGCTGGCTGGATAAAAACGGAAATATCATTCCGTATTTCATGGTCATTCCCAATATTGCCATTGCAGAAAAGGCATCTATGACTTTTATCGTTCCACAGGGTGCCGACAAAGAACAGATAAAAACCATCACGGATCTCTTTGACGAACTTGGAGAGAGTCTCATCACTAAAGAAAGTCTGCTCGCTGCAGGAACGACTCTGGCAAGCTGTGGCATTGCTTATGCGATGCGCTATAT